>NZ_JBNNHG010000052.1:0-20992 GCF_050268705.1 Stenotrophomonas sp. NPDC077659
TCCGGGTGATCTGCGTGCTGGGCCTCAACGATGGCGACTTCCCCCGCCGCGATCCGGAGTTGCCGGCCAGCGGCCGGCACTACCAAAAACCCCGGCAATGCCGGGGTTTTTTCGTTCCATCTGCGCAGCGATCAGGCCTTGATGGTGGCCATGTCGATCACGAAGCGGTAGCGCACATCGTTCTTCGCCATGCGTTCCCAGGCTTCGTTCACGTCCTTGATGTTGATCACTTCAACATCGCTGACGATGCCGTGTTCGGCACAGAAATCCATCATTTCCTGGGTTTCGGCCATGCCGCCGATGGCCGAGCCGGTGACGTGTCTGCGGCCGAAGATCACGCTGGCGCCCATCAGCGGCGGGTCCAGTTCGGTCAGCACGCCGACCAGGCACATGGTGGCATCGCGCTTGAGCAGGCCCATGTACGGGTTGGTGTCATGGCTGACCGGCACCGTGTTGAGCAGGAAGTCGAAGCTGTTGGCATGCGCCTTCATCTGCGCGGGATCGCGCGAGACCAGCACTTCATCGGCGCCCAGGCGCTTGGCGTCGGCACCCTTTTCCGGGGTGGTGGTGATCATCACCACGGTGGCGCCCATCGCCTTGGCGAACTTCACGCCCATGTGGCCGAGGCCGCCCAGGCCGATCACGCCGACCTTCTGGCCCGGGCCGACCTTCCAGTGGCGCAGCGGCGAGTAGGTGGTGATGCCAGCGCACAGCAGCGGTGCGGCGGCCTTCAGGTCCAGCTTCTCAGAAACCTTCACCACGAAGCGCTGCTCGACCACGATGTGATTGGAGTAGCCGCCCATGGTCAGCTCGCCGGTGCTGCGGTCGCGGCTGTTGTAGGTGTAGGTCGGGCCCTTTTCGCAGTACTGCTCCAGGTCGTGGTCGCAGGCATCGCAGTGGCGGCAGGAATCGACCATGCAGCCGACGCCTGCGAAATCGCCCACTTTCAGGGCGGTGACGGACGGGCCGACTTCGACCACGCGGCCGATGATCTCGTGGCCCGGCACCATCGGGTACTCGGCGCCGCCCCAGTCGTCGCGGGCCTGGTGCAGGTCGGAATGGCAGATGCCGCTGTACAGCACTTCGATGCGGATGTCGTTGGCGCCGACGGCGCGGCGTTCGAAGGTGAAGGGCTCAAGCGGGGCGGTATTGGTGCGTACCGCATAACCATGGGCGAGGGACATGGAGAATCCTTGGCGGGGTTTGTCGAAAGGCGTTTTACAATACGCCCCTCGTACCGGCCTACAAAGACCGGATATCGGCACGATTCATCAAGGCAGACTGCACAATGGCCGCTGACAATCTCTCCCATCTTGCAGCCTTTGCCGCAGTCGCCCGGCACCGCAGCTTCCGCAAGGCCGGGGGCGAGCTGACCCTGTCGACCTCGGCGGTGAGCTATGCGATCCGTGCGCTGGAAGAGCGGCTGGGCGTGGGCGTCTTCCACCGTACCACCCGCAGCGTGGCGCTGACCGAGGCTGGGCAGCGCCTGCTGGACCGGCTGCAGCCGGCATTGGGCCAGCTGCATGACGCGCTGGAAGAGATGAACCAGTTCAGAGGCAGCCCGACCGGCCTGCTGCGCATCAATGCGGCCCGCGCGGCGGTGCCGACCCAGCTTGGCCCGCGGCTGACCCGGTTCCTGCGCGCGCATCCGGATGTGCGCCTGGAGCTGACCGAGAACGACGGCCTGGTGGACATCGTCGCCGAGGGCTTCGATGCCGGCGTGCGCCTGCACGAGTTCGTGCCCGAGGACATGGTGGCGGTGCCGCTGGGGCCGGCGCTGCACGGCATGATCGTGGCCTCGCCGGAATATCTGCGCCAGCATCCGGCACCGCAGCACCCGCGTGATCTGCTGCAGCACGAATGCATCCGCTTCCGCTTCGCCAGCGGCCACCTGTACAAGTGGCAGTTCGACCGCGATGGGCAGTCGCTGGAAATCGACGTGCGCGGTCGTCTGACCCTGAGCGAGCAGACCACCATCATGCGCGCCGTGCTGGATGGATTCGGCCTGGCCTACGTGCTGGAGGATGCCGCGCGTCCGCACATCGAGGCCGGCACGATGGTGGCGGTGCTGCAGGACTGGAGCGAGCCGTTTCCCGGCTTCGTGCTGTATTACCCGAAGCAGCGGCAGATGGCCTCGGCGCTGCGCGCGTTCGTGGACATGCTGCGCGAGTGATGCCGTGCCGACCAACGGTCGGCACCCACCCGGATCAGGCAGGTAGATCCACGCCACCCACGTTCGGCAGTAGATCCACGCCATGCGTGGATGACTGGCCCCGATCACTCCACCAGCGCGTCATACCCCAGCCCGACAAACTGGATCAGGCAGAACCCATGGCCGAACGGATCGGCCAGCACGGCCAGGCGTCCCCAGCGCCGTTCGCTCACCGGCTGTTCGATCTCCGCACCTGCGGCCACCGCGCGTGACAGCGCGACGTTGATGTCTTCCACCACCCAGTCCAGGTGCAGCGGCGTCCAGTGGCGCTCGAAATCGCGCACGTCGCCCTCGTCGGTGGCGGCGCTGCCGTCGTCGCTCTGCAGCAGATACAGCGGCGTGGGGCCGCCAAGCAGTTCCACCGCGCCATCCCCCAGCCTTCGGCCGACGCGCAGGCCGAAGGCTGCAACGTAGAACGCCTCGGCAGCGGCCAGGTCGGGCACATCGATGTTGACGATGAAGGTGCGGGCAGGGGAGTCCATGGCAGGGGTCTGCGGCGGCCGGTTGCACGCAGTCTAGACCGGCTGCCGCAGGCTGCGGGTTCATCTGTCACCTGGATTCAGGCAAGGTAGACAGCTGCTTTCGACAGGGATCTTCATGAGCACGCTTACCGATATCGAACAGGCCACCGGCCAGGCCTTCCCCCCGCTGTTCCACACGTTGTCTGCCGGTGAGCAGCTGCAGTGGGGCGCGCTGGGCTGGGAGGGTTTCCAGCAGCAGTCCGCGCAACTGCGCGCGCAGCCGCCATTGCTGCTGTTTGCCGATGAGTTCGAGCCGATCGGCCGCGACGAACTGCAGCAGGCATGGGAAGACCTGACCGCCGAGGATCACTACAACCCGCTGCGCGAAGACCTGCAATTGCTGCCGTTCGCGCGCAGCGGCGCGGGCGACGCGTATTGCTTCTGGACCAATGCGCCGGGTTTCAGTGAGCCGCCCGTGCTGCTGGTGCGGCACGACGATGATCGCGCCGACATCCTGGCGGCCAACCTGCAGGACTTCGTCTTCCGCAAGATGGTGGAAGCGGTGGTGGAGCTGCAGACGCAGTACTCGATGCTGGGCAAGGACACGTTGGCCGAGGATCTGCAGGCGTGGCTGGGCACGCACCGCGCGTGGCTGCGGGCCGACCAGGTGGCGGCGCTGGAAGCCTTGTTCGCGCGCACCGACGAGATCGTTGAAGGGCGGATCAGCGAGGACGAGGGACAAGCGCTGCTGAAGCAGGTGATCGGCTTCCCGAGGCTGGACGAATCGTTCGCCTACGTGCGCGAGGGCGCTTGAAGGCATGGGGTTGGATCCACGCGCAGCGCGGCTCTGACCCCATGCTTGATCAGCTGGTGACGGGGTAATCCAGATACCCCTCACGGTCGCCGCCGTAGTAGGTGGCGCGATCCGGTGCTGCCAGCGCGATGTCCTGCTGCAGGCGCTCGACCAGATCCGGGTTGGCGATGAACGGCTGGCCGAAGGCACTGATGTCGATGGTACCTTCCTCGACCTGGCGCAGGGCGTACCGCGCAGCGCGGAGGAACTGCGGCAGCACCGCAGCATCGTCGGCTACCGGCATGGCCAGTCGGTGGCGTGGCGGGTGGGCGCGGACGGCGACGGCGGCACCTTCATTCCCCCGCCCACCCACCAGCTGAACGACGGGGACGCGGTGATCGACGGCGCGCTGGCCGGGCTGGGCATCTGCCAGATGCCGATGTCGCTGGTGCGCCCACACCTGCAGTCGGGCGCGCTGCGGTCGGTGCTGGATGACAGCATGCAACGGCATATCGAGATCCATGCGCTGTGGCCTCCGAACACGGCATCTGCGCCCGACGGTGCGCTTCGTGGTGGATGAGCTGACCCGCGTGGGGGCGGAAGGCGCGTTCGATTGAGATTCGTTGATCGCCCTGTATACTATCCCCCAGTATAGTTCCGAAGGTGGCCCGCGATGCCGCACTCCCCCGAAGAGAAGAAGAAGGTCCTGGCCCGCGTGCGCCGCATCCGCGGCCAGTGCGATGCGCTGGACCGCGCGCTGGAAGCCGGCGCCGACTGCGGGCCGGTGCTGCAGCAGATCGCGGCCATCCGTGGCGCAGTCAACGGGCTGATGTCCGAGGTGATGGAAGCCCATCTGCGCGAGGAATTCGGCCAGCCGGCCACCTCCGACGAACAACGCGCCGAACGCGTGCGCGAGATGAGCGGGCTGATCCGCTCGTACCTGAAATGAACAACGGCGCCGCATCGCGCCGCCCATCCTGTCAATGCCTGTCCTTGGAGAACCCGCCATGAAATCCCGTGCCGCCGTCGCCTTTGGTCCCGGCCAGCCGCTGCAGATCGTCGAGATCGACGTCGCCCCGCCCAGGGCTGGCGAAGTGCTGGTCAAGATCACCCACACCGGTGTGTGCCACACCGATGCGTTCACCTTGTCCGGCGATGATCCGGAAGGCCTGTTCCCGGTGGTGCTGGGCCATGAAGGCGCCGGCATCGTGGTGGACGTGGGCGAGGGCGTGACCAGCGTCAAGCCGGGCGACCATGTGATTCCGCTGTACACCGCCGAGTGTGGCGAGTGCCTGTTCTGCAAGAGCGGCAAGACCAACCTGTGCGTGTCGGTGCGTGCCACCCAGGGCAAGGGCGTGATGCCCGACGGCACCAGCCGCTTCAGCTATAACGGCGAACCGATCTACCACTACATGGGCTGCTCGACCTTCAGCGAATACACCGTGGTGGCCGAGGTGTCGCTGGCGAAGATCAATCCGGAAGCAAACCCGGAACACGTCTGCCTGCTCGGCTGCGGCGTGACCACCGGCATCGGCGCGGTGCACAACACCGCCAAGGTGCAGGAAGGCGACAGCGTGGCCGTGTTCGGCCTGGGCGGCATCGGCCTGGCCGTCATCCAGGGTGCGCGCCAGGCCAAGGCCGGCCGCATCATCGCGGTGGACACCAACCCGGCCAAGTTCGAACTGGCCCGCGAATTCGGCGCCACCGACTGCATCAACCCGAAGGACTTCGACAAGCCGATCCAGCAGGTCATCGTTGAAATGACCACCTGGGGCGTGGACCACAGCTTCGAGTGCATCGGCAACACCAGCGTGATGCGTGCAGCGCTGGAATGCGCGCACCGTGGCTGGGGCCAGAGCGTGGTGATCGGCGTGGCCGGTGCCGGCCAGGAAATCTCCACCCGCCCGTTCCAGCTGGTCACCGGCCGCAAGTGGATGGGCACCGCCTTCGGCGGCGTGAAGGGCCGCAGCCAGCTGCCGGGCATGGTGGAAGACGCGATGAAGGGCGATATCGAGCTGGCGCCGTTCGTGACCCACACCATGGACCTGGACAAGATCAACGAAGCCTTCGACCTGATGCATGAAGGCAAGTCGATCCGCTCGGTCGTCCACTACTGAATCACGCCAGGCGGCAGGCCGCGTGCCTGCCGCCGCTGGGAGCACTCCATGGAACGCATCGAACACCGCGCCTGTTTCGGCGGCTGGCAGGACGTCTACCGCCATCATTCGACCACGCTGGGCTGCGGCATGCAGTTCGCCGTGTACCTGCCGCCGCAGGCGGCCACGCAGACGCTGCCGGTGCTGTACTGGCTGAGCGGGCTGACCTGTACCGAGCAGAACGTCATCACCAAGGCCGGCGCGCAGCGTTACGCGGCCGAACATGGGGTGATCCTGGTGGCGCCGGACACCAGCCCCCGCGGCGATGACGTGGCCGACGCCGAAGGCTACGACCTGGGCAAGGGCGCGGGGTTCTACCTCAACGCCACCGAACAGCCGTGGGCGAAGCACTACCGCATGCACGACTACGTGGTGCACGAACTGCCGGCGCTGATCGAAGCGAACTTCCCGGCCAGCGATGCGCGGGCGATCAGTGGTCATTCGATGGGCGGCCACGGTGCGTTGGTGCTGGCGCTTCGTAATCCGGGGCGCTACCGCAGCGTGTCCGCGTTCTCGCCGATCGTGGCGCCCAGCCAGGTGCCGTGGGGCCAGAAGGCATTGACTGCCTACCTGGGCGACAACCCGGCCAACTGGGCAGCATGGGATGCGTGCGCGCTGGTGGCCAATGCCAGCGAGCGCCTGCCGCTGCTGGTCGATCAGGGTGATGCCGATGAGTTCCTGCAGACTCAACTGCAGCCCGAACGCCTGCAGCAGGCCTGCGAGGCCGTCGGCCACCCGCTGACCCTGCGCCTGCAACCGGGTTACGACCACAGCTATTACTTCATCGCCACCTTCATCGGTGAGCACATCGCTCACCATGTCCGCGCGCTGAAGGCGTAAGTGTAGAGCCGAGCCCACGCTCGGCTGGGCAGCAGAGCAGCCGAGCGTGGGCTCGGCTCTACGGGAGCCGCAGTCGGGCAGGCTCGACGCTACGGCGGCCAGCCGCCACGCATGGCGTGGCGCTACCGGTCGTCGTCTTCTTCCGCTGCTTCCCGGCCCTGCTGGCGGATAAGCGCTTCTTCGCGCGCATCGTTGATGGCGTGGCGCACGCCGTCCAGGTCGATGGTGGATTCATCATGCACGAAGGTGCCGGTCAGTTCGCTGTCCGGCAGCAGGTCGCCGGCCTCGAACAGCGCCCACATTTCCTCGCCATACCAGGTGTCCAGCAGTTCGGGTGCGAAACGGCCCAGATAGGCGGTGAGATTGTTGACGTCGCGCAGCAGCATGCTGCGGGCGGCATTGTTGCCGCCGGCACTGACCACCTGCGGGAAATCGATCACCACCGGGCCATCCGGGCCAACCAGCACGTTGTACGGTGAAAGATCGCCGTGGATCAGGCCGCAGCACAGCATGCGCACCACCTGGCGTACCAGAGTCTGGTGAAACTCGCGGGCCTGGTCGGCATCCAGCGCCACTTCGCCCAGCCGGGCGGCGGAAAAGCCCTCCGCATCGGTCACCAGTTCCATCAACAGCACGCCGTGGTGGTAGCCGTGCGGCTCCGGCACGCGCACACCTGCGTCGCGCAGTTGGTACAGCGCGTCTACCTCGGTGTTCTTCCAAGCCGTTTCCTGCTGCCTGCGGCCGTACTTGCTGGACTTGCCGATGGCACGCGCCTCGCGGCTGCCGCGCACCTTGCGGCCTTCCTGGTACTGCACGCGCTGCTGGAAGCTTCGCTGGGCCATGTCCTTGTAGACCTTGGCGCAGCGCACCTCGTTGCCGCTGCGTACCACGTACACGGCTGCTTCCTTGCCGCTCTTGAGCGGGCGTAGCACTTCATCGATCACGCCGTCGTCGATCAGCGCGCGCAGTCCTTCGGGGGTTTTCACGGAATATGGGGGAGGCGGCCGGCGCGGCTGCGTATGTCTGGGCGGGAGAGGGATTCTCGCATCTTCAGGCCGCGCCTGCCCCGCCGCACCCATTTTCCGCGTTTTCTGCAGAGGATCACGCCGCGCGTGCGGTCTGGCGCGCTATGGTGCCCGCATATGGCCTTGCGGATGGGGGTAGTGCATGCCGGGGGTGCTGGCACTGCTGTACGTACTCTGCCACGGGCTGGTCGTGGCGATGTGGCCGGGGACGGCCGGTGGCGGGTCATTCGTGTTCCTGACCGCCGCACCGCTGATCGCGGCGGCCGCCTGCCTGTGGCGTGGCCAGCGCGACCGCGCCGCACTGGGCTGGCGGGCCACCGCGCTGGCGCTGCTGCTGTGGGCGGGGGGCATGGGCTTCAACATGGTGGACGCGCTCATCGCCGGGCGGGCCAACATCACCCCCAGCGTCAGCCTGCTGCTGTACGTGCTGTACGGTGTGCCGCTGGTGTTCATCCTGGCCCGCGCGCGCCGCGAGCGCTGGACCATCAGCCTTATCGATGGCGTGATGGCTGCCCTGCTGGGCGTGCTGTTCTTCGTGCACACGCAGTCCTTCGCCGACCGCATCGACATCGATGACCAGGCGATGGCCAACATGCAGCACATGTTCGACATCCAGAACCTGTGCATCGCCGTGTTCGCCATGGTGCGCTGGCTGGCCGGCGATGTGCCGGAGCGGCGCGTGTTCTTCCGTGCTCTGGCGCTGTATGCGCTGGGCTATCTGCTGGTGGCGTTCTACATCAACCACTACACGGCCGAACAATCCTTCGGGGCCTACAACGACCTGTTGATCGACCTGCCGTTCCTGCTGCTGGCGCTGCTCGCCCTGCGCCAGGCGCCGGCGCCGGGCTTCGTGCTGCACCCGCGGCTGTCGCGGCTGGTGCAGGCCGGCGGGCCGATCATCCTGCCGCTGCTGCTGCTGGTGGTGGGCACGCTGGTGGTGGACCATGCGCGACCGCTGGCAGTGGCCGGGTTCGTGGTGGCCACGCTGGGCTTCGGCCTGCGCAGTACGCTGCTGCAGACCGATCTGCTGGAACGCCAGGTGGGGCTGGACCAGCTGGCGCGCCAGGATGGCCTGACCGGGGTGGCCAACCGGCGGCAGTTCGACACCGTGCTGCAGGCCGAGTGGAACCGCGCCCGCCGCAGTGGCACCGAACTGGCCTTGCTGCTGGTGGACATCGACCACTTCAAGGCGTTCAACGACCAGCATGGCCATCCTGCCGGCGACCGCTGCCTGCGTGCAGTGGCAGCGGTGCTGCAGGCCACCGCCGGGCGCGCGGCCGACAGCGTGGCCCGCTATGGTGGCGAGGAGTTCGCGGTGATCGTGCCGGGCAGCCCGTTGTCGGGGGTGCTGGCGCTGGCCGAGCGGCTGCGCCAGGCAGTGGAGGCGCTGAACCTGCCCGAAGGCCCGGTGAGCATCAGCATCGGCGTGGCCTACCTGCACCCGCCGGCCACTGCCAGCGCCGACCAGCTGCTGGCCGATGCGGATGCCGGGCTGTATGCCGCCAAGCGTGCCGGCCGCAACCAGGTGACCCTGCATGCCCGCGTGCTGGACGACGAGAGTGGCGAGGAAGGCGTGATCGATTGTTGAGGCGGACGCGTCCCCGGTAGCGCCGGGCCATGCCCGGCGGATGCCTCAACGCACGTCGCGCAGTTCCCAGTGGTGGCCGGCCAGCAGGCGCAGGCGCTGCTTGAACACGTCGCTGTCGATGCGGGTGGTAGCCACCAGGTTGATGCGCAGGTCCTTCTGCTCGCCGGTCACGGTGGCGTCCGGGTCGGTCACGCCCCACTGCGGTTCCACCGCATCCGGGTCGGCCTGCTTGGCCTTCCAGCGCTCGAACAGCGTGCCGCTGCGCAGGGCGTCCTGCAGCTCCTCGGCGAAGCCGCCGGCACTCTGCGAATGGAAGGACAGGTCAGGGTCGTTGCCACGGGCCTTGGACGGGTCGGGCAGGCTGATGTGGTACTGCGCAGGCATGGTTCGTCTCCTTGGGGTGCGGCAAGGCTGGCACAACGGCAGTGCAATGCTTGTGTACGCCAGAACGGCTTATTCGAAGCGATGCGGCCCGTCGGCAAAGCCGATCGTCACCGCGCCCTTGCCGACGTTGACCATGCCGGTCAGGCTCATCACCGACTCGTACACAGCCACGCCGTGGCTGGCGCACAGGTCCTTCATCGCGGCATAGCCGGGCAGGGCGCGCAGTTCTTCCAGGTCGCCGCCATAGCTGACGCACACGGTGGGGGTCATCAGGCCACTGCGCACGCGCTGGCCGACAACGCCGAACAGCTTCTGCACGGCGTTGTCGAAGCCCTTGATCTTGGCCACCGGCCCGGTCTCGCCCTTGTAGCCATGCAGCACCGGTTTGATGTCCAGCGCACTGCCCAGTGCGGCGCTGAGCAGGCCGACGCTGCGGTCGCCTTTGTGGCGGGCGCGGGCGCGCATGTAGTACAGGTCGCGGGTGACCATGTAGCCGTGCACGTTGCCGGCCAGTTCCTCAAGCCGCTCGCGGATCTGCTGCACGCTGGCGCCGCTGTCACGCAGGCGTACGGCCTCCACGGCGGTCACCGCCTGCGCGGCGAACAGGTTCTGGGTATCGAGCACACGCAGCGCGAACGGCGAGTTGTAGCCCGCCGCCTGGCGCACCGGCTTGTAGTCGTTGAGGATGGCGAAGCTGGCCTGCAGCGCGTTGTCGTGGATCGGACTGCGCGTCCTGGTGATGGTCATGCAGAACACGTGGTCGTAGTCGATCACCAATTGCTGCAGGAACAGATCGCGGATCTGGTTGACGTTGAAGGGGATGGTCTCCGCTTCGGCACCGTGCTCGGCCACATGGGCGTGCAGGAAACTGAGGGTCGCCTGCTCGTCACGGTGGTCGGCCAGCACCGCTTCGCCTATCCGCACTGTGATCGGCAGCAGCACGATGTTGTGCGCGGCAATGAAATCCTGCGGCAGATCGCAGGCCGAATCGACGACGATTCCGATGCGCATCCGGCTCCCCCTCCAGGGCGGTTGTAGGTTCGGAATGTGAAAGCTATCGCAAAAACATCCGGGGCGCGCGAGGGAATCGCGCCACTGCCTGTTCAGCGATTGCGCTGCACCGCCACTGGAAGCGTTACCACAGCCTGCCAGTCCGGGCGCTGCAGCAGGCCCGGATCGTCCAGAACGGCGGTCATCATCGGATGGGCATCGTTGCCCCAGAACAGTTCGCCATCGATCGACAGGGGTGGTACGCCGAAGATGCCGGCGTCGATGGCGGCCTCGGTATTGCGGCGCAGCTGTTCCTTTACCGCCGCTTCGGCGCAGGCGGCCTGCACGTCGTTGATGCCCAGCCGCGCCGCCGGTGTGCGCAAGGCCTCGGCGCTGTCACCGGCATTGCCCTCGCGCCAGATCCAGTCGAACAGCACATCCACCGCCTGTGCGCTGGCACCGGCGGCCAGGCACAGCCGCAGCGCGGCCAGCGGGTTGAATGGATGGCCGGGCGGGAACCGCAGCGGCGTGCCTTCGGCCTGCGCGGTCCACAGCAGCTGGCGGTAGATGAAACGCCGCTTGGCCGGAATCTCGGCCGGGCCGAGGTTGCCCAGATGGTGCAGCACCGCGCCCAAGGCGATCGGCACTGGCTGGATGGACGCAGACTGCGGCAGCTGCTTTACCTTCTGCCAATGCAGGTACGAGTAGGGCGAGACGAAATCGAAATACCAGCGCAGGGTCGGCATGGGCGGATTCCTTGGAACGATCAGGGCTGGGCGTTGCGTTGCAGGTAACGGTCGCGCAGTTCGGTCTGGCGCGAGCGCATCGGCATGGCGCGGCCACCCAGCCAGACCTGTTCGGCATAGTGGGCCACGTCCAGCGGGTCGCCCTCCCACAGCACCAGGTCGGCGCGCTTGCCCGGTTCGATGGTGCCGATCTGGTCGGCCACGCCCAGCACCTGGGCGGGCACGCGGGTCAGACCGGCCAGGCCATCGGCCCAGGGCAGGCCATTGGCCACTGCGTTGCCGGCCAGCTGGCGCATCTTGCGCGCGTTGTGCGAGGCGTCATCGCGCTGGGCGAAGGACACGGCCACCCCCGCATGTTGCAGGCGCGCAGCGTTTTCCAGGGTGGCGCCAATCTGGTCGAAGCTGGTGGGCAGATTGCCCAGGGCATCGACGAACACCGGCACCTGCGCGGCTGCCAGGTCGGCGGCCATCTGCCAGGCTTCGGCGCCGCCGGCGATGGCGATCTTCACCTTCTCGCGTGCGGCCCAGCGCAGCAGCTGGCGGATGTCGGCGGCACGGTCCACTTCCACCACGATGCGGCCCTGGCCCGCCAGATAACGGGCCAGCGTGCGGCGGCCGGCGGGCGTCAGCAGTGCATGCGGCGAATCGGCCGGGACCTGGCCGCGCGCTTCGTCCACCATCTGCTGCAGCAGCATCCACTGCGCCGCGCGCGACTGCCCGGTCAGTTCCGAGGCGGCCGCGCCCAGGCGCAGGAACAGCGCGCGCGGGCCGATCGGGTCGGCACTGCCATCCAGACGCATCACCCCGCCTTGGCCGGCCACGAAGCCACCGCCGGTGGCGGCCCCCAGCGCGGTGAAGCCGATGCCGTCCAGGCGTGCCACCGGAATCAACACCGAGGCCGGGTTGTAGGCCAGGGTGACGTCGAATTCCGGGCGCAGCGGCTGTTCGCCGAGCTTCAGCGTGCTGTCCACCGTGCTCGATTCGCCGGAGACTTCCTCGATGCCGATCTCGGTGATGCCACCGAACAGGGCAGGCGTCAGCGGGCGGCCGTTGGCCTCCACCACGGGCACCCCGGCCGGTGCGGCCAGGCCAGGACCCACCGCGCGGATCAGACCGCCCTGCACCAGCACGTCGGCGTTATGCAGGCTGCCGCGCGCGCTGGCGGTATGCACCGTGGCGTTGCGCACCAGCAGGTCCTGCGCCGATGCCGTTCCCGCGATGCTTGCCAGCACCACGACGGTAGCGCCGAGCCATGCTCGGCGGCGCTTCCTGGCGGGCCTCGCCCTCTGCGTGGAACGGGCCATCAATGCACCTCCTGGCCGAGCTGGAAGTCCGAACGCGGCATCGCTGCCGGCGCGCCGCGGTCATACAACCGCCGCCCATCGACGAACACCTGTTCGGCCAGCGCATACGAACTGAAGGGGTTGCCGTTCCACACCACCACATCGGCCATCTTGCCGGCTTCCAGGGTGCCGGTCTGGGCCTCGATGCCCAGTGCTTTGGCGGCGTTGGCGGTCATCCACGCAATGGCATGTTCCGGGGCGATGTCCGGCATGCGCGCGCGGCGTGCCGCAGCCATCACTTTGGCCGCCTCCTGGTTCAGGCGCTGGATGCCCTCGGGTGAGTCGGAATGGACGATGGCGCAGCTGTTCTTCGGCCGGTCCACCAGCGCGATGTTTTCGGCGATGCCATCGAACGCTTCCATCTTGAAGCCCCACCAGTCGGCCCACAGCGCGCCGCAGACGCCGTCGGCAGCCAGCCGGTCGGCCAGCTTGTAGGCTTCCACGCCGTGGTGGAAGGCGGCCACCTTGAAGCCGAATTCCTTGGCCAGGTCGAGCATGGTGGCCATCTCGTCGGCGCGGTAGCAGTGGATGTGCACGCGGATGTCGCCCTGGATGGCGCCGGCCAGCGTGTCCAGCTTGAGGTCGCGCTTGCCGCCGGCATCACCGGCGCTGTCGCCCTTGTCGCTGCCGAACCAGCCCTTGCGCTTGGCCGGCTTCGGGCTGTTCTTGGCGATGTAGTCGGCCGCATCAATGAAGGCGGCGCGGTAGCCGGCCACGTTGCCCATGCGCGTGGCCGGCGCAGTGCCCTTGCCACCGTAGACGCGCTTGGGGTTCTCGCCGCAGGCCATCTTCAGCCCCCACGGCGCACCGGGGAATTTCATTGCCTGGTAGGTGGTGGCCGGCACGTTCTTCAGCACCACACCACGACCGCCCACCAGGTTGGCCGAGCCGGGCAGCACCTGCATGCTGGTCACGCCGCCGGCCAGCGCGGCGGTGAAGCCGGGGTCCTGCGGCCACACCGAGTGTTCGGCCCAGACGTTGGCGGTGACCGGCGCGGTCATCTCGTTGCCGTCACTGTGCGCGCTGACGCCCGGGCTGGGGTACACCCCCAGGTGCGAATGCACGTCGATCAGCCCCGGGGTGACCCACTTGCCCTGCGCGTCGATGCGGGTGATGCCGGCATCGGCCTGCAGCTGCGGGCCGACGGCGACGATGCGGCCGTCGCGCAGCAGCACATCGGCATGCTCCAGACGCTGGCCGGTGCCGGTCAGCACGGTCGCGTTCTGGATCAGTACCGGGCCATCGGGATGAGCCTGGTATGTGCTGGGGTAGGGGTCGGCGACGAAGCGCGAGGCGCCCACCGCCGGCACCGTGCTCAATAAGGCCAGCGCCAGGCCGAGGCCGGCGCGCAACAACGTGGATTGCATGCAGTTTCCCCTTGTGCAGCGCATGAATCCACCGACGCTATCCGGCACCAGGGGCGGTTGCCAAGTGACCTTGGGCAGGGGGCGGGTGTAGGAGTTTTCCTATACATAAGATGTGAACAAAGTATTAAGTTTTGGTGACGCCTGCTGCTGGCAAGCGAGCAGTGCGTGGTTTTTCGCTACTGGCAGCGCGGTGCCCCGATGCACACGTGGCATAAAAATTTCCCATGGAATCAAGGATGTATCTTTAGATGACTGTTTCGAAGTCGCACCGTACCGCCTCCGTGCGCCGTTCCTTCCTGCCTTCGCCGCTGGCCTCGGCCATCGTCGGCTCGCTGCTGCTGGCCGCCTCGCTGCCGGCCCTGGCCCAGGACAACAGCGACGCACTGTCGCGCTACCAGTTCCAGCGCAGCCTGCAGGCCGCCTTTGCCGCGCCCTCGCTGGTCACCACCACCGCCATCCCGTCGCGTGGGTTCGCCACGACCGCTGACGCCGCCGCTGAGCCGGTCATGGGCCAGGCCGGTGATGCCGCCAGCTGGCGCAGCACCGAGTTCAACAACGACTGGGGCCTGGGCGCGATCAATGCCGACGCCGCCTATGCGCGCGGCCTGACCGGCAAGGGCATCCGCCTGGGCGTGTTCGACAGTGGCAGCGGTCTGGATCACGACGAGTTCGCGGGCAAGGACAACCGCAGCATCCATATCGCCGATCTGCTGGAAGACGGCAGCCTGTGCACCAATACCGGCTTCATCGCCGGCCCGGGTGCCTGCTTCAGCAGCGACGGCGACGACGTGTCGATCGAGTACACCGCCTTCGACCCCAGCGTCCCGCAGAACATCCGCGACATCATCATTTCCGACCCGCGCTACGTGCAGCCGGGCATCTACTTCCAGACCCACGGCACCCACGTGGCCGGCACCATTGCCGCCAACCGTGATGGCAACGGCACCCATGGCGTCGCCTTTGGTGCCGATCTGAGCGCGGCCAAGCTGTTCTTCAACAGCGCGCAGGTGTGGGCGCGTACCGCCGCTGGCTACCAGGTCGTCTCCGTTGGCGGCGTGGGCCCGGACAGCACGGCGTTCGAAAGCATGTATGCGCAGATGAACGAGCAGGGCGTGCGTGCACTCAACCACAGCTGGGGCCTGAGCAACGAACCGACGACCGTGGAAGACGTCGACGGCCTGTACGAATACAACATGGATTACCTGGACATCTTCGCCGAGGGATCGCGCAGCAATGGCATGATCCAGGTGTGGGCTGCAGGCAACAACCAGGTCTACGCCGATGAGGCCGAAGACGCGCCGATCGCCGGCATCTACGCCACCCTGCCGCGCGCCTTCGCCGATATCGAGCCGTACTGGCTGAGCGTGGTGAACGTGCGCGAAGAGGCACCGGGCGCCTATGTGCTGGACAGCTCGTCCAACCGCTGCGGCTTGAGCGCCAACTGGTGCCTGGCCGCACCGGGTACCGACATCCTGTCCACCGTCTACGGCAGCGATTCGGCGCTTGACGCGCAACTGGTGGACGGTGGCAACGGCAACGTGTTGCTGGAGGTGCTGGAGCGCGTGCCGACCTACAGCTACGACTGGATGACCGGTACCTCAATGGCTGCCCCGCACGTCACCGGCGCGCTGGGCCTGCTGTTCGAACGCTTCCCATACCTGGACAGCGCGCAGGTGCGTGACGTGCTGCTGACCACCGCCACCGACCTCGGTGCCGAGGGCGTGGACGATGTCTACGGCTGGGGCCTGATGAACCTGGCCAAGGCGGTCGAGGGCTACGGCTCGCTGCGCGTGGATACCGACGTGGTGATGAACCAGAAGGCCGGCGGCCTGAAGGTGTGGGAAGGCGATGCGTGGGACGACTGGACCAATGACATCGGCGGTCCGGGCAAGCTGACCAAAAGCGGCATCGGCTGGCTGCGCCTGAGTGGTGACAACAGCTTCAACGGCGCGGTGGTGCGCGAGGGCGTGCTGGAACTGGATGGCGTCAACGCGCTGACCAGCGCCGTTGAAGTGAACGGCGGCAGCCTGCTGCTGAACGGCACGCTGGAACGTACGGCGCTGAACGCCAGCGGTGGTGTCAGCTTCGTCACCTCCACCGGCGTGCTCGACCGCTCTGATCTGAACGTGTCCGGCGGCGTGGTGTCCTTCAACGGCGTGCAGACCGGCGGCCAGACCTTCGTCGGTGCCAAGGGCACGCTGAAGGGCGTGGGCCAGCTGGGCGACACCACCGTGGCCGGCATCCTGGCCCCGGGCAACTCGATCGGTACGCTGACCATCGACGGCAACTACGTGCAGACCGCCACGGGCGTCTACCAGGCCGAACTGGCCCCGGGCAGCCGCAGCGACCTGCTGCACGTCACCGGCACCGCCACCCTCGGCGGCACCCTGGTGGCACTGCCGGAAGCGGGTACCTACTACCTGGGTGAGCAGTTCAACTTCCTGCAGGCCGATGGCGGCGTGAGCGGCCAGTTCGCCAACACCGACTTCAGCGCGTTCTCGCCCTTCATGAAGTTCAGCCTGGTCTACGGCGCTGCCGGCGCCCAGATCGAAGTGGCACGCGGCAATGCACTGGCCACCGCCGCCACCACCCCCAACCAGCTGGCCGTGGCCGGCGTGGCCGACACCCTGGCGGTGGGCCAGGGCCTGCCGCGCCCGCTGACCCTGCTGTTCCCGGAACAGGTGGGTGCGGCGCTGGACGGCCTGAGCGGTGAGCTGCATGCCGCTACCGCAGCAGCGCTGGTGGAAAGCAGCCGCAGCGTGCGTGATGCCGCACTGTCGCGTCGTGCCGGTGCGGCCGCACCGGGTGCCAGCGATGCCGACGCCACCGGTGTCTGGGTGCAGGCCATCGGCGGCAGCACCACCCTGGACGGCAACGCCAATGCCGCCCGCACCGAGGCCGACAACAACGGCCTGCTGGTCGGCGTGGACCGCGAGTTCGGCGGCTGGCAGGTGGGCGTGCTGGCCGGTACCGGCCGCACTGACCTGAAGCAGCAGGGCCGTCGCGCGCGCTCGAAGATCGACAATACCCACTTCGGCGCCTACGCCAGCCACACCTGGGGCGGTTTCGGCCTGCGTGGTGGCCTGGCGTTGAGCAACCACGAGGTGGATAGCACGCGCGAACTGGCGTTCTCCGGCTACAGCGACACGCTGACCGCCCGCTATGACGCCCGCACCCGCCAGGCCTTCATCGAAGCGGGCTACCGCATCGGCGGCCGCGAGGCCGGCCTGGAGCCGTACCTGCAGGTGGCCCGCGTGGAAGTGGATACCAAACACATCAACGAGCGTGGTGGTGTCGCCGCCCTGCAGGGCCGCGTCGACGATGCGCGTACCACCGTCGCCACGGCGGGTGTGCGCTTCGACAAGGGTCTGAAGGCCTCGTTCCAGCAGGACAGCTGGCTGCATGTGCAGGGTGCGGTGGGCTACCGCCGCGCCAGTGGCGACCGTGACCCATCGGCGACGCTGGCTTTCGCAAGTGGCAGCGACGCGTTCGTGGTCAGCGGTGCGCCGATCGCCGACAGTGCGGTGGTGGCCGAGCTGGGCCTGTCGGCCTGGCTGAGCGAGCGCCAGCAGCTGGAACTGGGCTACAGCGGCCAGTACGGCGACGACAGCCGTGACCACGGTGCCAACCTGCGCTGGTCGGTGCGTTTCTAAGCAGAACCGATTCCATCGGGAATCCCCAGGAGGGCGGCCGCCGGGCCGCCCTTCTTCGTTGCCGGTCCTGGTACCGGGCGGCGGGCACGCGCCTACAATGGCTGCCCCACGCCACCGCGGATGCGCCATGAAGAGCAAGCAGGAAATCGTCGACAACTGGCTGCCGCGTTACACCGGCGTCCCGCTGGACCAGTTCGGCGAGCACATCCTGCTGACCAATTTCGGCGGCTACCTGCATACCTTTGCCGAACTGACCGGGGCGCCCATCGTCGGCCTGGACCGGCCGATGGCCAGTGCCACCTTCGACGGCATCACCCTGATCAACTTCGGCATGGGCAGCCCCAATGCCGCCATCATCATGGACCTGCTGTCAGCGGTGACGCCCAAGGCCGTGCTGTTCCTGGGCAAGTGCGGTGGGCTCAAGCGCAAGAACCAGCTGGGCGACCTGGTGCTGCCGATCGCCGCCATCCGCGGCGAGGGTACCTCCGGGGATTACCTGCCGCCGGAAGTGCCGGCGCTGCCCGCCTTTGCCCTGCAGCGGGCGGTGTCGACGATGATCCGCGACCTCGGCCACGATTACTGGACCGGTACGGTCTATACGACCAACCGTCGGGTCTGGGAGCACGACGAGGCCTTCAAGGAGCGGCTCCGGGCGATGCGCTGCATGGCCATCGACATGGAAACGGCCACGGTGTTCGCCGCCGGCTTCGCCAACCACATCCCCAGCGGCGCGCTGCTGCTGGTGTCCGACCAGCCGATGATCCCCGACGGGGTCAAGACCGAGGCATCCGATGCCAAGGTCAGCTCCCAGTTCGTGGAAAACCATATCCAGATCGGCATCGAGGCGCTTAAGCTTATCCGGCGCAACGGCAAGTCGGTCCGCCACCTGCGCTTTGACGAATGATGATGATGGCCTGGCGCGGCGCGCCGGCCCTGGGGAGCAGGTGATGGACGTTGCCGCGCAAGTGGTGGAATTCTGGAACGAGGCGGGCCCGGCGAAGTGGTTCGCCCGCGACGACGCGTTCGACGCGCGGTTCCGCGAGCGGTTCCTGGATGAGCATTTCGCCGCTGCCGCGCGCGCGCGCGAACACTGGCTGGGCAGCGCCGAGGGCGCGCTGGCGTTGATGCTGCTGCTGGACCAGTTCCCGCGCAACTGCTTCCGTGGCACCGCCCATTCCTACGCCACCGATGGCCTGGCCCGGCATTACGCCATGCGCGCCATCGAAGAAGGCCTGGACCTGCAGCTGGTGCCCAAGCTGCGCGCCTTCATCTACCTGCCGTTCGAGCATTCCGAAGATCCGTTCGACCAGGACCGTTCGGTAGCCATGTTCGACGTGCTGGGCGACAAGGAATACCTGGAGTACGCCGAAGTGCACCGCGACATCATCCGCCGCTTCGGCCGTTTCCCGCACCGCAACGCGGTGCTCGGGCGCATTCCCAGCCCGGAAGAACTGGACTACCTGGCCGAAGGCGGCTTCGCCGGCTAGAAAAAAGGGGACGGAGGGGATTAAGTCGTTTGTGCCACAAACGACTTAATCCCCTCCGTCCCCTTTTTTGTGCCGATCAGTACTTCGGCACGCCGTTGTCCACCTCGTCCGACCAGGCGTCGATGCCGCCGGTGACGTTGAACACCTTGGTGAAGCCCAGGGTGCGGAACTGCTCGGCGGCCTGTGCGCTGCGGCCACCGTGGTGGCACAGGAAGGCCAGCGGGGTGTCCTTGGGCAGGCCCTCCAGCTCGGCACGGCCATTGCCGTCGAAGCTCCTGAACGGCACGCCGACCGCGGCAATGGCGCGCTCGTCGGCCGGACGCACGTCGACCAGGGTCACGTTGCCGGCACGCACCAGATCATCGGCGTCACGCACGCTGATTTCCTGCACCGGCTTGGGCGCGTTCGGGTTGTCGATGGCCAGCCCCTTGCCGCGGATGTCATCGACCCAGTCGATGGTGATGCCGTCGGCGCGGCGTGCGCTGGACAGGTCGAACTGCACGCGCAGGCCGTTGGATTCGGCGGCGATCGCGCTGTCGTCATGCGGGGCCAGCTGGAAGTTCGGCTGGAAGCGCGCATCGATGGTCAGCTGCAGCGACGCACCGGGAGCATCGGCCAGCGCGCCCTTCAGCATTTCCACGGCGGCCGGGGTGACGGTGATGCGCGGCGGGGTACGGTCCGGCGCGGCCAGGCCGAGCACGCTGCTCAGTTCGCCGCTGGCGGCCATCTGCAGGATGATGTCGCTGCCGCCGACCAGTTCGCCGTCGATGTACAGCTGCGGGATGGTCGGCCAGTCGCCGTAGGCCTTGATGCCTTCGCGGATTTCCTGGTCTGCCAGCACGTTGACGTGGGCGAAGTCCACGCCCAGGTCCTGCAGGGCGCCCACGGCCTTGGCCGAGAAGCCGCACTGCGGCATCGATGGCTGGCCCTTCATGAACAGCACGACGCGGTTGGCGTTGAGGAGGGATTCGATGCGCGAACGCAGGGCAGGATCGAGGGACATGGAGGTCATGGGTCCGTAAATTCGAATCACCCATTCTACGCCCCATGTCATCATGGGGCATGACCAGCGCAGCAACATTGCATCGCATCCCGACCCGGCCGTGGCGCTGGTTGCCTTGGCTGGTGGCGTCGCAGCTGGCGGTGATCCTGGTGTGGACGCTGGCCGGCTGGCAGTGGGGGCTGCCGCTGATGGTGGCCAGCCACGCGTTGTTCCTGGTGCCGGTGTTTCTGCCCAACAGCCGCTTCTACACCCCGGTGCTGGACCGCCTGCCCGATGCGGGCGACAGCGTCTGGCTGACCATCGACGATGGCCCCAGCGAGGACACGCAGGCGCTGCTGGATCTGCTGGACCGGCACCAGGCGAGGGCGACGTTCTTCCTGGTGGGCGAGCGCGCAGTGTCGCAGCCAGCGCTGGTGAAGGAGATCCTGCGCCGTGGCCACGATCTGGGCAACCACAGCCACACCCACCCGCAGACCCGTTTCTGGCGGCTGGGCCCGGCGGCCATGCGTGCCGAGATCGAAGGCTGCCACCAGGCGCTGGAAGCGGTCAGTGGCCGCCCCGTGCGCTGGTACCGTTCGGTGGTGGGCATGACCAACCCCTTCGTGGCGCCGGTACTGGCCACACTGGGCCTGGTGCGGGTGGGCTGGAGCGCGCGCGGCTATGACGGCGTGGGCTGTACACCTGATGGCGTGATGGCGCGCCTGCTGCCCGGCCTGCGCCCTGGCGCCATCGTGCTGCTGCATGAAGGGGCGGCACATGGCCACAACCTGGCCATCATCCAGCGCGTGTTGCAGGTGCTGGACGAGCGCGGCCTGAAGGCGCGGCTGCCGGCCGGATGACCGGTAACGCCGGGCCTGGATCGTCTGTAGCGCCCGAGCCGATGCCCGTGCGGCGGCGCGATGCGCCGTAAAGGCAGCCGAGCACGGGCTCGGCTCTACACGTCA
>NZ_JBNNHG010000052.1:21090-24115 GCF_050268705.1 Stenotrophomonas sp. NPDC077659
CGATGCGCCGTAAAGGCAGCCGAGCACGGGCTCGGCTCTACACGTCAGCGGTGGGATCGTCTGTAGCGCCCGAGCCGATGCCCGGGCGGCGGCGCGATGCGCCGTGAAGGCAGCCGAGCATGGGCTCGGCTCTATACGGGGGATCGCCGCGCCACCAGCAACCAGCTGTTGAACGGTGTGCGCCCATGCAGCGGCCGCAGCGTGTCTACCTGCAGGCCTGCCTCGGCCAGTGTTGCCGTCAGCTGTGCCGGGGCGGGATAGTGCCGTGGCCGCGTGCCCATCCAACCCACCAGCCAGGCCAAGCGGTCGGCCACGCGTGTGGTGCGGTCGCGGCGGTCGCCGGTGGCCAGCGGCGTGCGCAGCAGCAGGCGGCCGCCCGCTGCCACCCGCGCGCTGGCCGCACGCAGCAGGTCCAGCTGCGGCTGCATGTCCAGGTACTGCAGCACGTCCAGCAGCAGCACGTGTCCGGCCTGCGCTGGCAGCGGCGCCTGCACGTCCAGGCACTCGAACCGGACCTCGTCCAGGCCGGCAGCCGCGCGCTGTGCGCGGGCGATCTTGCCGGCATCCACGTCCACGCCCAGGTAGGGCTGGCGGTGGCCACGCTGGCGCAGCACGTGGGCGAACAGGCCCAGTCCACAACCCAGGTCGAGCAGGGGCAGGCCATCTTCAGGCAGGTGCTGCAGCACGCCGTCGTACAGCGGATCGCTGCCCAGCTTGCCGCGGGTGTAGTAATAGTCGCGGCGGTTGCCCCAGGCCTGCACCGGGCGGAACGCCTCAGCGATGGCCCGCGCCTGGCCGCCCCCCAGCGGTGAACACTCCAGGGGTGTGCCGTTCCGTGGCAGGCCTTCCATCGTTCAATCCGTGCGCTGCAGCAGCTGCGTGGCCACGGGCAGGGCGCGCCCGGCCCACAGTGCATACATCCGCGCGGAAGGATGCAGGCCATCCTCGGCGATCATCGCCGGGTGATTGCCGTGCGCGCGGCTGATGTCGGTGATGTCGACGAAGGCCACGCCGCGGTGTGTACTGATGACCTCGGCGGCGGCATTGAATTCGTCGGTCTCGATCTCGATGCGCGCCAGGTCACGGCCGCTGCCGGCGCCGAACGGGGTCACGCCCCAGTCGGGGAAGGACAGCACCAGCACACGGCCGGCGTCCCCTCCGGCAAAGCCGATCGCACGTTCCAGCAGGGCCTCGAACTGCTGGCGGTATTGGTCCAGCGGGCGTCCCCGGTACTGGTTGTTGACGCCGATCAGCAGGCTGACAAACGCGAACGGGCCCTGCGGCGCGGCCGCGTCGATGCCGGCGTCAAGTTCGTCGGTGGTCCAGCCGGTGGTGGCGATGGTCTGCGGATCGGCCAGGTCCACGCCCTGGCCGCGCAGCGCAGCGGCCAGCTGGTGGGGCCAGCGGCCTTCAACGGCGACCGCTTCACCGATGGTGTACGAATCGCCCAGCGCCAGGTAGGACAGCGCCACGCTCAGGCCACCGAGCGGCGCGGCTTCAGCGGCACGACCTTGGTGGCGTCTTCGGCACGGCGGGCCAGCACGCGGTCGATGCGCGCGAACACATCGCGCATCACCGAGGCTTCCGGCAGCAGGGTTACGCGGAAATGGTGGCGGTAGGGCACGTTGAAGCTCGAGCCCGGTACGACCAGCACGCCTTCGTTGTTCATCAGGTCCAACGCGAAGCTGTGGTCGTCGAAGCCCTTGGCGGCAGCGCCGACCACGGCCGGGAACGCGTACAGCGCACCGGCCGGAGAAACCAGCGACAGGTGCTCGCTGGCCTCGCAGGCCTCGATGACTGCGCGGCGGGTTTCATACAGGCGGCCGCCCGGGGCGCACAGTCCGGAAATGGTGTCCGGACCATTCACCGCCGCGTCGATGGCGTACTGGCCCGGCACGTTGGCGCACAGGCGCAGCGCGCTGAGCAGGTCCAGCGCGGCGCGGAACTCACCCAGGCGCGCGTCGTCGCCACTGAGGTGGGCCCAGCCCACGCGCCAGCCGCAGGCGCGGTGCACCTTGCTCAGACCGCTGAAGGTCAGGCACGGGTGGTCGCCTGCCAGTGGCGCGACCGGCTGGAACACCGCGTCGTCGTACAGGATCTGGTCGTAGATCTCATCGACCAGCAGCAGCAGGTTGTGGCGGCGGGCGATCTCGACCACGCGCTCCAGCAGCTCGCGCGGGTAGCTGGCACCGCTGGGGTTGTTCGGGTTGATCAGCACGATGGCGCGGGTGCGCGAGGACACCAGCGTCTCGATCTCGGTCGGGTCGGGCTGGAAGCCGTTTTCCGGCGCGCAGCGGTAGTACACCGGGCGGCCATCGTTGAGGATGGCCGCGGCCGACCACAGAGGGTAGTCCGGCGAAGGCACCAGCACCTCGTCGCCCGGGTTCAGCAGGGCACGCAGCGACAGATCGATCAGCTCGCTGACGCCGTTGCCGACGAACACGCGGTCCGGATGGGCATCGGGTGCACCGCGTCGCGCATAGGCGGCGGCGATGGCTTCGCGTGCCACCGGCAGGCCCTGCTGGTGGGTGTAGGGATCGGTGCGGCCCATGTCGTCGGCAATGGCGTGCTGCAGGTGCTCGGGCGCACGGAAGCCGAAGTTGCCCGGGTTGCCGATGTTCAGCTTGATCAGCTTGCGGCCCTGCGCCTCCAGCTCCCGCGCTCGCCGGGCCAGTTCTCCGCGGATCTCGTAGCGCACTTCGGAAAGGCGCTCGCGGATGGCCAGGGGCTTGGGCGAAGGGGTGGACATGGGCGCTGGGCCGTCAAAAGGCGTGGGGTTTCCATCCTACCGGAATTGCTGCAGTGCATGGCAAGGCTTCCGGGCCTGCTGTTGTTGGGCTGGCAGGGGATCGGGCCGGGTAGAATGGCGGCGATGACCCAGACCCCCGATTTCAACGCCCTGCAGACCATCGGCTGGCCCTGGCCGGGCCCGCCACAGCAGGCCGACTGGCAGGCCGCCATGGCCGCGCACCCGCAGGCCCGCCCGGCGCGGGTGATCGAGCAGCACCGCACCCATTACGTGGTG
>NZ_JBNNHG010000053.1:0-23918 GCF_050268705.1 Stenotrophomonas sp. NPDC077659
GACAGCCAGATCGCGCCCTGGCCGGGCGAGGGCGTTACCCTGGTGATTGAATGGCGCAGGGCGGGCGCCGTATCGTTCAGGGAAGCCAAGCTCGAAGCCTTCGCGCCCATGGGCTGGCGCTGGAGAGGGGCGGGGAGCGGCTATTATAGAAGACCCCGCGGGCTTGCCCCGGCTACACACTGTCCCGAAAAGTCGTGCCTGCCCAATTCCCCATCAAGCTGGTCGGCCGCCGCATGCTGGCGCCCACCGTCGGCCACTACCAGTTCGTGCGTGATGACGGCCAGCCGCTGGATTTCCAGCCCGGCCAGTTCATCCAGATTCATTTCAGCTATGCCGATGGCACCGAAACCAAGCGCAGCTACTCGCTGGCGACCCTCCACGACCACGCGCTGGGTCCCGGCGAGGCCGTCGACATCGCGGTCAGCTTTGTGCCCGGCGGCGCCGCCACGGCCCTGTTCGAGGCCCTGGACCTCGGCGGCCAGCTCAGCGCGTCCGGCCCGTACGGCCGTTTCTGCCTGAACCCCGGCGACCACAATGCCCGCTACCTGCTGATCGCCACCGGCACCGGCGTCACCCCGTACCGGTCGATGCTGCCGCTGCTGGAAACGGCCATGGCCGAGCGCGGCGTGCAGGTGGTCCTGCTGCAGGGGGCGCGCAGCCCGGGAGAGCTGCTGTACAGCGAAGATTTCTACAGCTTCGCCGAAAAACACCCGAACTTCCGCTATGTGCCGTGCCTGTCGCGCGAACTGCCGCCCGACCCGCACCCGGACGTGCACCACGGCTACGTGCAGCAGGCCCTGGCCGGCTTCACCCCGGATCCGGCCACCGACATCGCCTACCTGTGCGGCAACCCGGACATGGTCGATGCCTGCGCCGAGGCGCTGAAGGGTGCCGGGCTGGGCAATCCGCAGATCCGCCGCGAGAAGTACGTCAGCAGCAAGTAGCGTCGGCCGCCGGCCCAGCGCCTCACCCGGCCGAACCCGCCGCTGGCCGGCACGTTCATGACCCGGGTAGTGCCGGCCGCTGGCCGGCATCCCGCCCGGCCGAACCCGCCGCAGGGTAAAGCGCACGTCGCGTCAGCGCTCAGCTCAGCCTGCAGACACGCCCGGCGCACTCCGTTGTGTCCCACCGCTACGGGATGTCGCTTTGAACCCGTTGCGGACGCCTTGAGCCACGTCATCACCGATCACCCGGATGCGTCGTCGACAATGCAGGCCCGTGCCTGGCAACACGCGTGCGGGAAATACAAAAAGTGACATGGCGCTGAGAGGTGTCGTGTGATCACAGTGGCAGCCACTTCTTCACCGGACAGGTGTGGCCGCCATGACGCCAGATATGCTTCGCCGCGCGCCGTCCTCCGGCTTCACCCTGCTCGAACTGCTGGTGACCGTGGTGGTGCTGGCCATCCTCCTCGCAATTGCGCTGCCTGCACAGTCCAGGGTCATTGCGCGCAGCCAGCTGACCACTGCAGCCAACGAGCTGTTCGTCGGCCTGCAGTTCGCACGGCAGGAGTCGCTGCGGCGCAATGTCCAGGTGCAGCTCTGTGGCTCGGACGGCGGACGCGACTGCGATGGCGGCAACTGGCAGCAGTGGATCGTGCGTACCGCTTCAGGCGATGTCCTGCGCGTTGGCCACATTCCGTCCTCGGTGTCGGTGCGGCCCGTCGGTCTGTTCGCCGCCGGCATGCAGTTCAATGCCGACGGCATGTTCCACCAGCGTGGCGGTACCGGGCGCGACGGCACCCTGGGCCTGTGCAGCCCGCGTGGGCGACGCGGGCTGCAGGTTGAAGTGCTTGGCGGCGTGCAGGTACGGATGGCCCCTGCCAGGTCCGGGGGATGCCAGTGATGGGCGGCTGCATGCAATCTGCGCTGCCGCATCGCCGGCAGAAGGGCGCGAGCCTGATCGAAGTCATGGTTGCGGTGCTGCTGCTGGCCGTAGGCGGGCTTGCCGCTGCAATGGCACATGCCAGTGCGCTGCGCCGCGCCCAGGGCAGCCTGCACAGCACCACCGCTGTGCAGGCCAGCGCAAGCCTGGCCGATGCCATGCGCGCCAACCGCACCGCCATGCTGCACGGCCACTACGACACCGCCGGCGATCTGTGCGCTGGCAGCGTTCCACCGCCCGGCAACCTCGCGCAGCAGGATCTGCATCGCTGGGTCGAAGCATTGTCGGCAGGCATGGGCACGCAGGCGGCGGCCTGCGGAAGCGTCCAGTGCGTGAAGGGCGTCTGCCAGCTGGCCGTGCACTGGGATGACGGTCGCGCCGCGGGGAGTGAAGGCCCCGCGCGTTCCCAGCTGGTGTTGGGGATAGCGCCATGACCGCAGCGAACATGCGTGGCCTGACCCTGGTTGAACTGCTGGTTGCCACGGTACTGGGCGTACTGGTTCTGGGGGCCAGCCTGCACTTCTACCTTGCTTCGCTGCAGGGCACACAGGACACATTGGGTGTCGCGCGTGTGCAGGAAGCAGGCCGCCTGGCCATGGAGCTGATCGGTAATGACATACGCGGCGCAGGCGATCCGCTGTGTGACCGTCGCCACGCTGTCACCGTCCTGCTCGCCGAGCGACAGCGCCCGTTCTGGGTCTCGCTTGCCGAGCCAGTGCAAGGCCTGCCTGCCGCAGCGCTGACCGGCTTTGAGGATCCTCCTCTGGTGACCGGCAACGCGCCCGGGCAACGCCTTCCCGACATGCCCGCGCTGCGGCTGTGGACAACCACGGCGCTGGCCCTGGCAACACCGGGCCAATCCACATCCAACCAGCCCATCGCCGTCATCGGCAGTGATCTGCCCGAGGTGGGCGCACCCGTGCTGGTATGCGATTTCAGCAACACCGTGCTTGTACGCGCAACCACTACCGGTACGGCGATCGGACATGCGGTCCCGGCCAACTGCGTGGATTACTTTTCCATGGGTGAAGCCTGCCCCGGACAGCCGGTGCCGCCTGCAGCGCGCTACCGCTTCGGTGCGGACGCAGCCTTCGGGCTGCCCCGGCAGGTGCGCTGGTTCGTGGGCAATGATGAGGCGGGTACGCCGTCGCTGTACCGCCAGGAGCTGATGGACGGTGAAGTGGTGGCCAGTGGCGTGGTCTCCGGCGGTGTCACCCACTTCTCGCTGCGCTATCTGCTGGATGCACAGGCTGATTACGTTCCTGCCTCACAGGTATCGGCAGCGCAGTGGAACCAGGTGCATGCGGTGGATGTGCAGCTGCATCTGGAAAGCAGCACGGGCGCGGCGGCCGACGCGTACATCGTGCGCAGTTTTCGACAGACCTTCAGCCTACGGAATCGCCTGCCATGACCTTTGCCTCACCCGAAGCGAGCCGCGGTGCGGCGTTGTTCGCGGTGCTCATCGTATTGCTGCTTGTTTCACTGATGGTGCTGCTGAGCCTTCGCACAAGCCTGCTGCAGGAGCGCATGACCGCGGCTTCCCGCGACCGCACGATGGCGCTGCAGAATGCCGAATCATCGCTGGCGCAGGCGCAACAGCAGCTGGCTGACCCGGCCACCGCAGGCGGTCATGCCGGCAGAGCCTGTTCCACTCCTGCGGCCGCATCCGACCCGCTGTGCATGCCGCATCCCTCGCTGGCCGGGCTGGCGATGCCAGGGCAGGAATGGACACCGACGCCTGACCTGCAGCCCGAGGGCCTGGGCGCGGGCCAACCCGCGTATGCCCTGCAGTACCTCGGGCGGCGCGACACCCAGGTCGCACTGGGCCTGGAAGATGAGCCGAACTACGGCGAGGCCTCGGGCCGTGTCGAAGCTGAGTTCTACCGGGTGATCGCACGCGGGTCCGATCCGCAGTCCGCACCCGAACGTGCGCAGGTGCTGCTGCAGGCCACCGTTGTCCGTGAGTGAGGTTTCGCCGATGGATGCATCGTTGTTCCCTTCCCCCCGTGCCGTGACGCTTGGGTTCTGCGTGGGCCTCGCCGGTGTCCTGGGTGCACCGCCCACTCACGCGCAGATCGCGCAGGCACCACTGTCCTCGCAGATCAAGGTGCCGGGCAGCCTGGTGCTGGTGGCGTCGGTCGAGTTCCCTACACTGTACAGCCCTGCCAACCTGGGCGAGTACAGGCCGTATGCAGACTACGAGGGCTACTTCGATCCGGCCAAATGCTACCGCTACGTGTGGGCCGCCGAAGAGCCCGAGCGACATTTCGCACCCGTTGCACTCCATCACGGCAATGGCTGCGCCGGCACGACGTGGAATGGCCACTATCTGAACTGGGCCACCACGCAGACCATCGATCCCTTCCGCAAGGCGTTGACGGGTGGCTACCGCGTACGTGACCCCCCCCAGCAGACCTGGCTGGAGAAGGCGGACTATTCAATGGATACGTGGGCGTTTCCAAGCAGGCGCCTGCCTGCCGATCCGGCCTCTGATGCCGCGTGGGTGCAGCGATCCACGCCTGCGGCATGGCCGTCGTTCACCGCACGCGTCCATGGCCTGGGGGCGCGCATGTACTTCAGCTCCAAGGGGAATGTCGATGCAGCCGCGGACGCCGGTGGCGCTGTGGCGTACAACCCCGGCAATCCTGACCACCGTCTCGTGTCCGGCGGGGCAGGGACACCTGGCGATGAGGGGGTCGTCTACGAAGTCAGCGTACGGGTCAAGGTCTGCGACGCCGCAGCCGGTCTGGAAAAGAACTGTGTCCGCTACGCGTCCGGCGCCAAGCCGGAAGGACTGTTGCAGCGGAACAGCGATACCTTGCGCTATTCCATCTTCGCTTATCTCAACAACGGATCAGACCCGGCACCGGAGGGCGGTGTCCTGCGCGCCAGGCAGAAGTTCATTGGTCCGCGCACGCCTGATCCGATCAAGCCTCCCGAGGCCAACCCGCGGGCCGAGTGGGACGCGATCACCGGGGTGCTGTTGCGCAATCCGGATCCGGCCGATGCAGCGGCCACCGGCGGCGGCGTGCAGGACAGTGGCGTGATCAACTACCTCAACAAGTTCGGGCAGATGAAGACCGGGCGCGTTCCAAAGTTCTTCGACAATGTCAGCGAGCTGTACTACGCCGCGACCCGTTATGTCCGCGGGCTGGGAAACGTCGAGGAGTTCAGCAGGCTGGCCGGTGATGCCACCACGCGCTACCAGCAGGCCGATGGGTTTCCGGTCATCACCGACTGGGACGATCCCATCACCTACCAGTGCCAGAACATCCAACTACTCGGCATTGGCGATACCAATACCTGGAAAGACAAGAATCTTCCCGGCAACACCAGCACGCAGGGGGAGGACGCACCGAAGCCAGCTGCGGTCGCAGCCGATTCCCGCCATGATGTGGTCCGGACGATGACCCAGATCTGGCGGATGGAGGGCCATTCCCCTGCGCAGGCGCACGCGCTGGCAACGGCCTCCGCGTTCAATCGGCCCCAGCAGTACAACTCCGCCTACATCGCGGCACTGGCGTACCTGGCCAACACCACCGACCTGCGCCCGGAAGGGGCTGCCAATGGCATGCCAGGCAAGCAGACCCTGCAGACCTACTGGGTCGATGTCGTGGAAAACGGGGACTACAAGCCGGGGAGCAACCAGTACGTACTGGCCACCAAGTATGGCGGTTTCCAGGTACCCGAGGGCTTCAATCCCTTTGATGCCGCCGCGCCGCCGCTGGTCGACAGCAGCTGGTGGAATGGTGCCGATCTGGTGAACGGGGACGCCAGGGAAAGGCGCCCCCGTGGCTACTTCGCGGCAGCGGACTCTGCACGGATGGTGGCCAGCCTGGAAGAAGCCTTCGGCATGATCACCCAGCCAAAGCGGGGGGCGGGTTCGGCGCTGGCCAGCAATGGCGGTGCGCTCGATGCAGATGGGCGCGTGTTCACTGCCTCCTACCGTACTGGCAGCTGGAGTGGCGATCTGGTGGCCCGTGCCGTGGACCCCGCCACCGGTGTGCCTTCCACAGGCGCTGCGTTGTGGAGTGCGGCAGCGAAGCTGGATGCCCGCGATTGGCGCGCGCGGGCGCTGTACACCAGCCGCGGCGGCCGCATGCAGCCGCTGCAATGGTCTTCCCTGGAACAGAGCGCGCGCAACGCACTGGGCAGCGAAGAGGTACTGGATTACCTGGCCGGTGACCGCCGCAATGAAGGCACGCTGGGCCTGCGGTTGCGGGCCAGTGCGCTGGGTGACATCGTCAACGCTTCGCCGGTGCATGCCGGCGTGCCCAACCCGCGGCTGTATTCGCAGCGGCGCTTCCAGGGCGCGGACCGCTATGCTGCCTTTGCCACTGCGCATGCCTCACGGGCGGCCACCGTGTATGTGGGGGCCAACGACGGCATGCTGCATGGATTCGACGCAGCCAGCGGCGTGGAACGGTTCGGGTTCATGCCCGCTGCGGCCATCAACACCCATCTGCGTGACTACACCCGTGAGGGCTATGAGCATCACTACAGCGTTGATGGCGAACTGACTGTCGCCGATGCGTATGTAAATGGCGCTTGGCGGACTGTCCTGGTGGGCACGCTGGGCCGCGGGGGGGCCGGTGTGTTCGCATTGGATGTGACCGATCCTGATCACCCGGATCTGCTGTGGGAACTCGATGCCCGTGCCATCCCCGGCCTCGGCCGGGTGTTGGGCAAGCCCATGGTGGCGCAGGTGGCTGATGGCGATTGGCGCGTGCTGCTGGGCAATGGCGTTGATGCGGCCGACGGCAGCTCCCGCCTGGTCAGCATCCGCTTGGACGGTGGCCAGGTGCAGAGCCTGGTGCTGGATGCACGCGGAAGCGGTGCCGCTGCCGTGCGTCCGTGGGATGCCGACCGCGATGGCTTCGCCGAAACGGCCTACGTGGGGGACCGCCAGGGCGGCGTGTACCGCGTGGACGTCATGGCTGGGCGCAGCACGCGCCTGTTCAATGCCGCAGTGGACGCAACGCCGCAACCCATCACCGCCGCACCGCTGGTCGCGCGCAACCCGGACACGGCCGAGACCTGGGTATTCATCGGCACCGGTGCATTGCTGGAAGTGAGCGACCTGGGCAGCAAGCGCGTGCAATCGTGGTATGGCCTGCGCGATCGCGGCAAGGCAATTGCCGGCCGCAGCGGTCTGGCCGCGGTGCGAATTCTTGCCGAAACCGGCAACGGACGTGTGGTGGACACGTTGGACGCGCCCGGCCAGGACGGATGGGTGATGGATCTGGTCTCGCCCGGCGCAGGCGCCCGCGGTGAACGCATGCTGGTACCGGCGCAGTTCCAGGGCCGCGTGCTGCTGGGTACCACGCGCATTCCCGATGCCAGCGATCCGTGCAACCCCGCCGGCTCGGGCTATTACATGGCGCTTGATCCCTTCACCGGCGGGCGGCTGGCCAACAGCTTCTTCGACATGGATGGCAACGGTACGGTGGGCAACCCGGGCGACCTGCTGGACGGTAACGGCCGACCCGTACCGTCTTCCGGCTACCTGGTGGGGCAGGGGCCCAACGCCCCCGGCTTCCTCGGCGACTGGCTCGGTGGCATCGCCGAGGATGGCAGTCTGCATGGCGTAGTCACCAACCCCATCGGCAACCGGGTGCGTCGGGTGAGCTGGCGTGAACTGCGGCTGCGTGATGGCGGGAGCAAGTGACATGGGCATGTCGCCGATCAAAGGGTTTACCCTCATGGAAGTCCTCATCGCCTGCGCGATCATCGCCATCCTCAGCGCGATTGCCGTGCCGTCGTACCGCCGGCATGTGGTGAAGACCCACCGCGTACAGGCCCAGGCCTGCCTGCTCAGCCAGGCCAGCGTGCTCGAACGGCATTACACGCGGGTACTGGCCTACCACGGCGCACCGCCGGCGCAGTGCGCGGGAGAACTGAAGGCCTATCGCCTGCGGGTGGACGTGGCCGATGCGGGGTATACGGTGGTTGCCGAGCCTAAAACCGAACAGGCGGACCATGCGTGTGGCGTCCTGAGCATGGACCAGGCAGGCCGGCGGATGCCGGTTGACCGCGACTGCTGGTGATCCGTGGCGGCAGCGTCGTCGACGTTGCCACGGGGCGGGAACATGGAGCGGCCGCACGGTTGCGCCTTGCGCTGCAGCACGCCCAGGCAGCCCCAACCCATCGCCCTTCCCGCCGCACCCGTGTAAGTTGACGGCAAAGGGTGGCCATCGGGTTGGTCACATCTGCCACGGCAGCCCGTCGTGGTAGGCAGGAACGTCCTCCAGGGGAATCAAGCACGATGCAAAAACACCATTTCGGACTGGTCGGTCTATCGGCCAGCCTGCTGTTGGCCAGTGTGCTGCTTGGCGGGTGCAGTGCCCCGGCGCCCGGCGCCGCCGATGGCAGCGACACGCCCAGCCAGCACTACGGAAAGATCGGATTCCGTCCCTGCACGCTGACCACGGTCGGCGCCAGCGCCAACGTCGAAGCCCAGTGCGGCACCCTGCAGGTACCCGAGGACCGCGCCCACCCCGAGGGCCGCAGGATCAACCTGCGCATCGCCTGGCTGGAATCGGACGATGCCGGCAACGCCCAGCCCGACCCGGTGTTCTTTCTCGCCGGGGGCCCCGGCCAGGCGGCCAGCGAAGTGGCGGTCGTCGTCGATACCGCGCTGCGCCAGGTGCGCAAGCAACGCGACGTGTTCCTGATCGACCAGCGTGGCACCGGCGGTTCCAACCCGCTCAGCTGCCTGGGCGCCGATGGCACGCCGCTGAAGATGGACGAGGACGCGGCACCGACCGAAGCGCTGATGCGCGACTATGCACAGCAGTGCGCGGCATCGCTGCAGGGCCGTGCCGATGCGCGCTTCTATACCACCGCCGAGGCCATCGCCGATCTTGATGCGGTGCGGCAGGCGCTGGGCGCGGAGAAGCTGAACCTGGTCGGTGGCTCCTACGGCACGCGCGTTGCCCAGCGCTACGCAATCGCCTACCCGCAGCACACCCGCAGCCTGGTCATCGACGGTGTGGTGCCCAACGATCTGGTGGTGGGCGGCGACTTCGCCAACACCTTCGACAACGCCATCACCCTGCAGTCGGCGCAGTGTCGCGAGGATGCCGCCTGCAGCAAGCGTTTCCCGGTCGATACCCGCGAGCAGCTGCGTACGGTGGCCGCCACCCTGCGCCGCGCACCGGTCACCGTCGATTACCGCGACCCCGGCACCAACGCGCCGCGCCAGGATGTGCTGACCCCGGACAGCGTGGTCGGCCTGGCCTTTGCCTTCTCCTACGTGCCCCAGTACGCCTCGTTGCTGCCGCTGGTGCTCGATGAAGCCGCGCAGGGGCGCTATGCACCACTGGCCTCGCTGGCACGCGGTGCGACCCGCACCATGGATTTCCAGATCAACCGCGGCATGCAGTGGTCGGTCATCTGCAGCGAGGATGCACCGCGCTACCAGGCCCCAGCAGAGAACGACGATGCCCTGTTCGGCCCGGAGGCGGCGCGTGCGTTCTTCGCGGCCTGCCCGGTGTGGCCGCACCAGCCGGCGGCCACCGCGCTTACCGCAGCGCTGAAGAGCGACCTGCCGGTGCTGCTGCTTTCCGGCGAGCTGGATCCGGTCACCCCGCCGCGCTATGCCGAGCAGGTGCTCAAGGGCCTGCCCAACGGTCGCGCGCTGGTCGCCCGCGGCCAGGGCCACGGCACCCTCACTGCTGGCTGCATGCCGCGCCTGCTGGGCCAGTTCATCGATGCCAATGATGCCAAGGCGCTCGATACCCGCTGCCTGGACACGCTGACCCACGTGCCGGCGTTCACCTCGTTCAACGGATGGACCCCATGATCGTCGCCGACAATCTGCACAAAGCCTTCGACACCCGCACCGGTCGCGTCCAGGCGGTGGCCAACGTCGGCTTCCGCGCCGCCGATGGGCAGATCACCGGACTGCTCGGCCCCAATGGCGCCGGCAAGACCACCACCATGCGCATGCTGTACACGCTGATGACGCCCGACCAGGGCAGCATCACCGTCGATGGCATCGATGCCGCGCGCGACCCGGTGGAGGTGCGCCGCCATCTGGGCGTGCTGCCCGATGCGCGCGGCGTGTACAAGCGCCTGACCGCCCGCGAGAACATCACCTATTTCGGCGAACTGCACGGCCTGTCGGCGCAGCGCATCCGCGAACGCATCGAGGTGCTGTCGCACGCGCTGGACATGGCCGACATCCTCGACCGCCAGACCGATGGCTTCTCGCAGGGCCAGCGCACCAAGACCGCCATCGCCCGCGCACTGGTGCACGACCCGCGCAACGTCATCCTCGATGAACCCACCAACGGCCTGGACGTGATGACCACCCGTGCCCTGCGCCGGTTCCTGCTGGGCCTGCGCGAGGAAGGGCGCTGCGTGATCCTGTCCAGCCACATCATGCAGGAGGTGGGCGCGCTGTGTGACCACATCGTCATCATCGCCAAGGGCACCGTGATGGCGGCCGGCAGTGCCGATGAACTGCGCGCGCAGGCCGGTGAAACCAACCTGGAAGACGCGTTCGTGAAACTGATCGGCAGCGAAGAGGGCCTGCACGCATGAGCAAGATGTCGACCCTGATGACGGTGATGCGCAAGGAACTGCGCGACCTCTCGCGTGACCGCCGCACGCTCGCGCTGACCCTGCTGTTCGGCCCGCTGCTGTATCCGCTGCTGATCCTGGGCATGGGCAAGCTGTCGGAAAGCCGCTTCCGCACCCAGATCGAGCAGCCGCTGGACATCCCCACCATCGGTGCCGAACACGCACCGAACCTGGTCCGCTTCCTCGCCGCGCAGGGGCTCAACGCCACCACCGCGCCGAAGGATCTGGCCGAAGCCATCCGTGCCCAGGACATCGATGTGGCCTTGCGCATCAGCGCTGATTTCGGCAAGGACTGGGCCGATGGCAAGCCGGCCCTGGTGGAAGTGATCCGTGACAGCACGCGGCGCGCCGCCGAGGTGCCCACCGCACGCCTGCAGGCGGCGCTGTCGACCTACAACGGTCAGGTGGGCGCCCTGCGCCTGATGGCCCGTGGCGTGGACGCGCAGGTCGCACGGCCGCTGGACGTGGCCACCCAGGACATGGCCAGTACCGAGGCCAAGCGCGGCATGATGCTGTCGGCCCTGCTGCCGATCCTGCTGACGTTGACCTCGTTCATCGGCGGTGCCTATCTGGTGATGGACACCACTGCCGGCGAACGGGAGCGGCAATCGCTGGAGCCGTTGCTGGCCACCCCCGGCTCGCGCAGCGCGATCGTCAGCGGCAAGATCGGCGCCGCCTGTGTGGTCGGGTTCGTGTCGCTGCTGCTGACACTGGTCGCGTTCAAGGTCAGCGCCCAGTTCGCCTCCGGCAACGTCGGCCGTCAGCTCAACATGAACGTCCTGTCGATGGTGCAGATGCTGCTGGTGATGCTGCCGATGCTGCTGATCGGCACCTCGCTGCTGACCTACCTGTCGGCCGCCGCCAAGAGCATGAAGGAAGCCCAGAGCCACATGACCTGGCTGGTGCTGATGCCGATGCTGCCCGGCTATGCGCTGATGGCCTACCCGGTGAAGAGCCAGTTGTGGCAGTACGCGGTGCCGTTCCTGTCGCAGAACCAGATGCTGCTGAAAGTGATCCGCCACGAAGTGATCACCCCGACCATCTGGGCGATCTACCTGGGCGCCAGCCTGGGCCTGGCCGCCATCCTGTGGTTCGCCGCCGTGCGCCGCTACCACCAGGAACGCCTGGCCATCTCCGGCTGAAAAAAGGGGACGGAGGGGATTAAGTCGCCTCCGTCCCTGTTTTTCGGGGACGACCCTGTGGTTTGAGTTCTGCAGACCGGCTGAGGGTTCTTTCAACCATCTGCACGAAGGCGGTGTCGCCAATGGGGCGTTGTTTGGTTGTATGGCGGCGGATGGACGACAGGTCCCGCCCCGGGCTTGGGTCTTCGAGAAACGCGGCGTAGCGCGCCGTCCGCTCGGCCTCGTTGTCGGCCAGCGCGAGGAAGGAGGCATGCGGGGTCAGCAACGGATCGTGGCGAAGCCGCAGGTTTCCGCGCACGCTCGACCACGGGTGATCCTCGGCACGAGGCACCATCTGCGCGCGAACGGGGTTCAGCTCGATGTAGCGATAGACGCTGAGCAGGTAGTCGTCACGATCAACCAGCGTGGAATGGAAGCGCCCCTGCCAGAGCGGACCGCAGCGTCCGTGACGCCGATTGAATGCCTGCACGTAACTGTTGCCTTGGGAGCGCATGGCATCGGCAAGCCCTTTGCCTGTGGCGGGCGTCACCAGCAGATGCACATGATTGCTCATCAGAACATAGGCGTGCAGCGATACGCCGTGGCTGCCGAACGCCCTGTGCAGCAACTGCAGAAAGAGCTGACGATCAATGTCGTCGACGAAGATGGCGCACTTGTTGACGCCGCGCTGGACGACATGGCTCGGCTGCCCAGGCAGCGTCATGCGTGATTGGCGGGGCATGGGATGGATCCTTCGGGAGAATCTGCCCAGCCTGCGACTACCGATCATGTCACAGCCATCGGAGGAAGCCCTGTCTGTGCGTAGGCCCGACGGAACATTGAAGCGATCAGGCCGGGAACGACTTAATCCCCTCCGTCCCCTTTTTTCGCGGAAACGAACAAGGCCCGGATCACTCCGGGCCTTGAGCCGACAATCGTCGTTGACGTTCGTGAATCAACCGCCCGGTGCGAACACCAGGGTGCGGCGGGTGGTGACCGGGGCGCTGACCGGCTCGAAGCGCCAGCGCTTGACCGCATTGAGCGCTTCGCGGTCGAACACCCGCGACGGTGTCGCGCGCAGGACGCGGGCGTTGGTCACCGAGCCGTCGGTTCCGACGGTCAGCTCCATCAGCACTTCGCCCGAGGTGCCCGAGCGAAGTGCCTCGGCCGGGTAACGCGGTGCCGGGGTGCTGACCGGCCGCAGGGTCGGCGCGGCGGTCGCCGCAGCCGCACGGGCGGCGCTGGCCTGCTGGGCAGCGGCCTGCTGCTGCTTCTGCTCGGCCTCGCGACGCGCGGCGGCCTGGCGGTCTGCCTCCACGCGTTCGCTTTCGCGGCGCGCCGCATCCTGCTGGGCGGCAATCTGCTTGGCCGCTTCGGCTTCCTTGGTGCGCTGCTCGGCCAGGCGCTGCTGTTCGACCAGCTGCTTGGCACGGTCCTCGGCATCCTTCTTGACCTTGGCGGTCTCGTCCTCGGTGCGCTTGGCAGCGACCTGCACGCCCTTGGTCAGGCCTTCCTTCAGGCGCGGCAGGGCCGGTGCGCTCGGGTCGACCTTCTCGATCAGCGCCACCAGGCGCTGGGCCTCGGTGAAGTCCTCGCGGCCGAGGTGCTGTTCGGCGGCAATCAGGGTGTAGGGCAGCAGGTCGGTCAGCGCGCTCTTCACCGAGGCGTCGTCCGGGGTCTTGTCGCGCAGCGCGAGGTAGTACTCGATGGCGTTGTCGCCAGCCGGGGCGTACATGCGGTTCTCGGCAAGCGCCTGGCTGGCCGAATCGCGCAGCTGTTCGGTGCCCATCGACTGCACCTTGGCCGCCACGGCCGGTGCTGCGGGTGCGGCGGCGGGCGCGGTGGCACCTGCGGCAGCCGGTGCCGGCGTTTCTTCCTTGCCCGAACAGGCGGCCAGGGCCAGTACCAGGGCAACCGGCACCCACCGGCGCGCGGCAGCGATCGTTGTGACGTGCGACATCCTGCTCCCCTTTAGAAGACGACGTTACGTAAGCCGTGGATCTGCATGGCCCGGACCGGGGTCCAGGCGTGGCGGCTGGCGTTTCCCGACGCCGCCGCCGACAACGGCGAGGATGCAATCTAGCATCCCGCCTACCCTTGCGTACAAGGGCAGGCTGGAGGCGATAGCGACATCAGGGGTCGCTATCGCCCCTGCAGGTCAATGCGCGGCGGGCTTGCCGTGGCCCTCGGCCTTGTCGTGGCCGCCCGACATCAGCTTGTCGGTCCAGGCAATGCCGATGGCCGACAGGATGAACACGCAATGGATGATGGTCTGCCACAGCACGCCGTCGGCGGTCAGCATCGAGCACTTGGAGGCGCCGATGTTGGCGGCTGCGATGTTCATCTGCTCCGGGGTGCACAGCGGGATGCCACCCAGCGCACCGGTGGCGATGAACGTCTTCAGCAGGTGGATCGAGGAGATGCCGATGATCGCCATCGCCAGCTTTACCTTCAGCACGCTGGCGTTGACGTGGCTCAGCCATTCCGGCTGGTCCGGGTGGCCTTCCAGGCGCAGGCGCGACACGAAGGTCTCGTAACCGCCGACGATCACCATCACCAGCAGGTTGGAAATCATCACCACGTCGATCAGGCCCAGCACGATCAGCATGATCTGCTGCTCGCCCATCGAGGCCGAATGCGAAATCAGGTGCCACAGTTCCTTGCCGAACAGGAACACGTAGACGCACTGCGCCACGATCAGGCCCAGGTACAGCGGCAGCTGCAGCCAGCGCGAGGCGAAGATCAGGTTGGACAGCGGGGAGGGCGGCAGACGGTTTGCACTCATGCGGGGGATGCTGCGTTTCGAGGGAGAAGCGAGGTTACCGGGCCTCCATGACGGTGCCAAGCCAACTCACGCACTAGACTTCAGGTTCCTTCCGAACCCCGAGCCGACGCCATGATCGACCTGTATTACTGGCCCACCCCCAACGGCCACAAAGTCACCCTGCTGCTGGAGGAAGCCGGCCTGGAATACCGCATCCACCCGGTCAACATCGGCTCGGGTGACCAGTTCAAGCCGGAATTCCTGGCCATTTCGCCCAACAACAAGATGCCGGCCATCGTCGACCATGCCCCGGCCGATGGCGGCGCGCCGCAGAGCGTGTTCGAATCCGGCGCGATCCTGCTGTACCTGGCCGAAAAGATCGGCCAGTTCCTGCCCAGCGATCCGCGCGGCCGCGTCACCACCCTGGAATGGCTGTTCTGGCAGATGGCCGGGCTGGGCCCGATGAGCGGCCAGATGGGCCACTTCAACGTCTACGCGCCGGAAAAGATCCCCTATGCCGTTGAGCGCTATGACAACGAAGTGCGCCGCCTGCACGGGGTGATGGACAAGCGCCTGGCCGACCACGCCTTCCTGGCGGGCGATGAATACACCATCGCCGACATGGCCAGCTACCCGTGGATTGGCGCTTACGACAAGATTCCGGTCGATTTCGCCGCCTTCCCGAACCTGAAGCGCTGGCACGACGCCATTGCCGCGCGCCCGGCCACCCAGCGCACCTACGCCCTGCGCCAGCAGGTGAACCCCAACGCCGGCAAGCCGCTCAGCGAGGAAGAGCGCAAGCACCTGTTCGGCCAGCGCTGACCGGCCCTGGGGTCGGCATCATCCACGCATGGCGTGGATCTACTGACGGCAGGTATCCCGCCCGGGGTCAGATCCCTTTGCCACGCAAAGGGCTCTGCCCCCAGCAACTGGGCATGGGCAGAAGGTCATGCTGCCTTCGCCCACCGGCTTGGTTAGGATGGGGGCACGACCGCTGCGCGCCTGGCGCGCGACGGACCTGCCGTTTGCCGGGATCTTCCATGCGCCATCTGTTCGCCTCGCTCGCCCTCATGCTCGCCACCAGTACCGCCGCCCACGCTGAAAAACTCACCCTGGAAGCCATCACCGGCCCGCTGCCGCTGTCCGGCCCGACCCTGATGAAGCCCAAGGTGGCCCCGGACGGCTCGCGCGTGACCTTCCTGCGCGGCAAGGACAGCGACCGCAACCAGCTGGACCTGTGGAGCTACGACATCGGCAGCGGCCAGACCCGCCTGCTGGTCGATTCGAAGGTGGTGCTGCCCGGCACCGAAACCCTCAGCGATGAAGAAAAGGCCCGCCGCGAGCGCCAGCGCATCGCCGCGATGACCGGCATCGTCGATTACCAGTGGTCGCCGGACGCGCAGCGCCTGCTGTTCCCGCTGGGCGGCGAACTGTATCTCTACGACCTGAAGCAGCAGGGTGCAGCGGCCGTGCGCCAGCTGACCCACGGCGAAGGCTTCGCCACCGATGCCAAGCTGTCGCCCAAGGGCGGCTTCGTCAGCTTCATCCGCGGCCGCAACCTGTGGGTGATCGACCTGGCCAGCGGTAAGCAGCTGCAGCTGACCACCGATGGCAGCACCACCATCGGCAACGGCGTGGCCGAGTTCGTGGCCGACGAGGAAATGGACCGCCACACCGGCTACTGGTGGGCGCCGGATGATTCGGCCATTGCCTTTGCCCGCATCGACGAAGCACCGGTGCCGGTGCAGAAGCGCTACGAGGTCTACGCCGACCGCACTGATGTGGTCGAACAGCGCTACCCGGCGGCCGGCGATGCCAACGTGCGCGTGCAGCTGGGCGTGATCGCACCGGCCGCCGCGGCCAAGACCCACTGGGTCGACCTGGGCAAGGAACAGGACATCTACCTGGCCCGCGTCGACTGGCGCGATGCGCAGCACCTGAGCTTCCAGCGCCAGTCGCGCGACCAGAAGCTGCTGGACCTGGTGGAAGTGGCGCTCGATTCCGACCGCCAGCGCGTGCTCGCCCACGAGACCAGCCCGACCTGGGTACCGCTGCACAACAGCCTGCGCTTCCTCGACGATGGCAGCGTGCTGTGGTCGTCCGAACGCACCGGCTTCCAGCACCTGTACCGCATCGATGCCAAGGGCAAGGCCACCGCACTGACCCACGGTGACTGGTCGGTGGACGAACTGCTGGCCGTCGACGAAAAGGCCGGCAAGGCCTACTTCCGTGCCGGCATCGATTCGGCGCGCGAAAGCCAGATCTACGCCGTGTCGCTGCAGGGCGGCCAGCCGCAGCGCCTGTCCCAGGCGCCGGGCATGCACACCGCCAGCTTTGCGCGCAACGCCAGCGTGTATGTGGACACCTGGTCCAACAGCAGCACGCCGCCGCAGATCGAACTGTTCCGTGCCAACGGCGAGAAGATCGCCACCCTGCTCGAGAACGACCTGGCCGATCCCAAGCACCCGTATGCGCGTTACCGCGATGCGCAGCGCCCGATCGAGTTCGGCACGCTGACTGCTGCCGACGGCAAGACCCCGCTGAATTACAGCCTCATCAAGCCGGCCGGCTTCGACCCGTCCAAGCGCTACCCGGTGGCGGTGTACGTGTACGGCGGCCCGGCCAGCCAGACCGTCACCGACAGCTGGCCCGGCCGTGGCGACCACCTGTTCAACCAGTACCTGGCGCAGCAGGGCTACGTGGTGTTCTCGCTGGACAACCGCGGTACCCCGCGCCGCGGCCGTGATTTCGGCGGCGCGCTGTACGGCAAGCAGGGCACGGTGGAAGTGGCCGACCAGCTGCGCGGTGTGGCCTGGCTGAAGCAGCAGCCGTGGGTCGACCCGGCGCGCATCGGCGTGCAGGGCTGGTCCAACGGCGGCTACATGACCCTGATGCTGCTGGCCAAGGCGTCGGACAGCTATGCCTGCGGCGTGGCCGGCGCACCGGTCACCGACTGGGGCCTGTACGACAGCCATTACACCGAACGCTACATGGACCTGCCCAAGCGCAACGAAGCCGGCTACCGCGAAGCGCGCGTGCTGACCCATATCGAGGGCCTGCGCTCGCCGCTGCTGCTGATCCACGGCATGGCCGACGACAACGTGCTGTTCACCAATTCGACCAGCCTGATGAGCGCGCTGCAGAAGCGTGGCCAGCCGTTCGAACTGATGACCTATCCCGGCGCCAAGCACGGCCTGTCCGGTGCCGATGCGCTGCACCGCTACCGCGTGGCCGAAGCCTTCCTGGACCGCTGCCTGAAGCCCTGATGGACCCACGGGAAGGAGCCCGCCAATGCACCTGCCACCTCCGATTCCCGGCCACCGCCCCGCCAGCACTGGCTGGTGGCGGCGCAACTGGCGCTGGGCGATGCCGCTGTCGGTCCTGCTGCTGCTGGGGGTGATGGGCGGCATGGTCGCCTGGAGCCTGCTGCGCTGGAGCGACGCCGCGCACGAAAGCCCACCGATGCGCGAGGCCATGCGGCGTGCCGGCTGCAACATCGAACTGGTGCAGGTGCTGGGCGAGCCGCTGCGCGCTGGCGCGATGCCGCTGGGCAGCATGCAGACCAGCTTCAACGGCCAGCGCGACGTTGCCCTGACCGTGGCCCTGGAAGGGCCGCAGGGGGAGGGGCGATTGATCGTGCAGGGCACCCGCCGCGACGACGTCTGGGACTACCCGGTGATGTACGTGCTGGGCGAGGACAAGAAGACCTTCGACCTGACCGCGCTGGATGATGCCGAAGCGGCGGGGGAATGCGCGCTGCAGGCATGCCGGGAGCACGGCGACTGCCCCCTCACCCTGGCCTTGTGATCGCGCCGTAGCGTCGACCCTGCCCGACAGATCACCCGCTCTCGTAGAGTCGAGCTTGCTCGAAAGATCACCTGCTCTCGTAGAGTCGAGCTTGCTCGACTGCCGTCCGCGTGGCAGCCCCACTCCTGCCAGCCTAAACGAGCACGAATGACGCTTTCGGCACCTTCCCGCGTCAGCGATGACGCCGCTGCAGCGCGTCGACCTCCCAGGAAACCTGTTTTTTTTTTCAATAACCGCAGAATGTGCGGCTGGTTCCTTGCGCCCGCACGAATCATCTGGTTTTCTTTCGCCTTCGGATGCAATCGCCCGGTTCGGGCTGTGAGATCTGCGCGCGCAGCGCGCTCAAGGACGAGGAATGCCAATGAAGGAACATTCATGGGCCCGGCAAGGCGCCGGGTGTGTCGCGCTTGCGTTGTCCGCCTTGTTTGCGGCGGAAGCGTCGGCACAGGAAGTCACCCACACCTGGTACAGGATCGGCTCGCCCGCCCCGCTGGAATACAGCAGCGAGCGCGACGCGCAGGCTGCCATTGAAGCGATGGGCGAGCGTATTGGCTTTGCCGCCGAGCCAGTGAAGTGGGGCGTGCGGGGGCACGCCATGACCCGGGACGATCTGGTGACCTACTACGGCGTGAAGCCGACGCCGCTCAACAAGGCGGATTGGAGCTATTCCTACGGTGGAAACACCTTCACCTCCGAAGAAGCGCTGCTGGCCAGCATGCGGTCGGGCACTGCCTCGCTCTGCCCGGTCAGCGTGCCAGCGCCGGAATGGGTCAGCCAGCAGGGTGTTGGAAAGGATCCGGAAAACAGCAGCAGCGGCCTCTGGACGAAGGGGGTCACCCTCTCTTTTGTAACCGTGAGAGGCGGCTGCACCACGCCCACCCCATCGAATGCCACGCGCTCCAGAAAGGTCGCCTGTCCGAATGTGGGCGATCTGAAATGGGATGAAGAGGCGGGGGGCTGTCTGTTGTACGGCAATACCGAGGCGACCTACCGATCGCTCATGTCCTACACCACCCGACAATCGCCCAAGCAGTGCCTGGCCATGAAAGGCAACCCCTGCAACGCCGCAACGGGGGAGAAAGTGCAGCACGAACCAGAAGTCGACCTGCCCTGGATCCAGCTGATGCGGCACTACCATTCGAAGTCGGCGATGGCCGGCGGCGGCTTCGGGTCCAACTGGACCCACTCCCACAACATCCGTATCGCCAACGGCCTGGTCACCTCGTACATTCCAACGGTGGTTGGCCTCATCGATGAAGATGGCAGCCACGTCGCCTTCCAGCAGAAGACCAGCTACTACCTGGCGACAGACGGAAGTGGTGATCGTGCGGACCGTACCAATGATGGCTGGATTGTCAGCAGGCGCGGTGAAGTCCTGCGCTTCAATCGAATGGGGCTGCTCCAGCGGCGTGAATTCGAAGACGGTACGACGCTGGCCTATACCCACGATGGCGCAGGCCGGCTGAAGGAGATCAGGCACTCCACGGGCCGCACGCTTGAGTTCGCATACGCAGATGCCACCGACGAGAAGATCGCGGCGATGACGATCAACGGGGTGCCCTATGCGCAGTACACCTACGGCGAGCACGCGCAGCTGGTCAGCGTCACCCACGCTGATGGGCTGTCGCGGACCTACCACTATGAAGACGCCCGATTCCCCTGGTACCTGACCGGCGTCACCCCGGAGGACGGTCGTCGTTTCAGCTGGTTCGGCTATGACGACAAGGGCAGGGTGACGTGCAGCCGGCATGATGCGGGTTGCAATTGAAGGATCGTTGCTGAAGCGCGCCACGGCGCGTTCATAAGGAGATACACGGATGTTGCGAACACAGGAGCGGGTTGTCCGCGCGACGGCGGCAGTGGTGTGCTGCCTGTTCTGGCCGGTGGGCATTGCGCTGGCCGCAGAGCCGCCCGCCGCACCCAGTGCCGGCATTGATGGCGTGCGCCTGCAGTACGCGGCCGACGGCACCACCACCATCACCGACGCGCTGGGGCACCAGACCTTCTACGCGCTCAGCCCGGGTGAGCAGCAGGACCCAGCGCGCAAGGTGACGGGCCGCAGCGACAGCCGAGGCACGGAATCGTACGACTACACACCGGTATATTCTGATCCTGCACGGCGTGTCAGCACCTCGCAGGATCGCAGCGGCGTTCGTACCACCTATGCCTACAGCGAGATCAGCGATTCCCCACTGGGCGCGGTAAGCGTCACCGCCCGGACCGAAGCGGTCGGAACGCCGCAGCAGCGCGTTTCCGAAACGCGCACCTCTGTGGCGACCAATCGCCTGCTGCAGCAGACCATCGGGGCGCAGGAAACCACCCTCACGCGCAACACGCGCCATCAGCCGACGGTCATTACGGTTCGTGATACCGCTACGGGCACGACGCGCGTAACGACGAATGGCTATTGCGACGCCATCAGCCCTGAATGTCCGCAGATCGGTCTGCTGCTCACCGTGGATGGGCCTCGTACGGATGTGGCCGATACGACAACGTTTGCCTACTACATGGCGGATGATGCGGGCTGCGCCACCGGGGCAAGCTGTGCCTATCGCAAAGGCGACCTTCGCCGTGTGACAAACGCGCTGGGTCAGGTGGTGGAGACCTTGGCCTACGACCCAGCCGGGCACCCGCTGTCCATCCGGGATGCCAACGGTGTGGTTACCGACTACACCTACCATGCCCGCGGCTGGCCGACCTCGGTCACGGTACGTGGGGCCAGCACGGCTGAGGATCGTGTCACCCAGATCAGCTATTGGCCGACCGGCCAGGTGCAGCAGATCACCGAGCCCGATGGCAGCAGCGTGACCTATGTCTACGACGCCGCGCAGCGGCTGACCGACGTGGCTGACAGTGCCGGCAACACGATTCACTACACGCTGGACAATGCCGGCAACCGCCTGGACGAAAACACCGTGGATGCAGGTGGCACGCTGCGGCGCACGCTGGCGCGGACCTACAACACCCTGGGCCAGCTGACCGCCTTGAAGGATGCCAGCGGCCATGCCACCGGTTTCACCTACGATGCCAACGGCAATCCGCAGACGGTCACCGACGCCCTGCAGCGCGTGACCCGCCAGCAGTACGACCCGTTGAACCGTCTGGCGCAGACCCTGCAGGACGTGGGCGGCGTGGAGGCGGAGATCGGCAGCCAGTACAACGCCTTGGACCAGGTTACCCAGGTGACCGACCCCAAGGGCCTGCATACCACCTACGCCTACAACGGCTTTGGTGACCTGACCGGGCAGGTGAGCCCGGACAGCGGCACCAGCAGCTTCACTGTGGACGCGGCGGGCAACCGCAAGACGCGCACCGATGCGCGGGGCATCACTGCCACGTACACCTACGATGCGCTCAACCGTTTGATCGGCGTGGCCTACCCGGACCCCAATCTGGATATCGGCTACAGCTACGACGTGGCCCCGGCTGCCTGTGCCGCCGACGAGCGCTTTGCCAAGGGCCGCCTGGGGCAGGTGCTGCACGCCAATGGCAGCACCCAGTACTGCCATGACCGCTTCGGCCAGGTCACCCGCAAGGTGCAGACGATCAACGGTGTCGCCAGTGCGCTGCGCTACGCCTACAGCAAAGCGGGTCGCCTCACGGCGCTGACCTATCCCGATGGCAGCGTGGCCGACTATGTGCGCGACACGCTGGGCCGCATCAGCCAGATCGGCCTGACCCGGCCTGGGCAGGCGCGGCAGGTGGTGGTCAACGACGTGAGCTATGCGGCATTTGGCCCGGCCACAGGCTGGACCTACGGCAACGGCCGCCAGCTGCAGCGCCCGCTGGATCTGGATTACCGCCCGCAGGCTGTGCACGACCCAGCCGCCGGTGGCCTGTCCCTGGGCTTTGGTTACGACGCGGTGGGCTCGATCACCGAGTTGAAGAACGGCACCGGCTCAGCCGTGCTTGCGAAGTACGTCTACGACACGCTGGGTCGCCTGACCCAGACCCAGGACGGTGTAACCGGTACGCCCATTGAGACCTATGCTTACGATGCAACGGGAAATCGCACCGCGCTGACCACGTCGGCCGGTACCGCCAACTACACCTATCCGGCCACCAGCCATCGCTTGACCGCCGTGGATGGCGAAGCCCGCAACCATGACGCGGCGGGCAACACCACCAGCATTGGCAGCAAGGCGTTCACCTACAACGATGCCAGCCGTATGAACGCGGTGAAGCAGGGCAACACGGTGCTGGAAAGCTATGGCTACAACCATCGCGGTGAGCGTGTGCTGCGCACGCCAGCCGCTGGTAACGCGCAGATCACGGTATACGACGAAGCAGGGCAGTGGCTGGGCAACTACTCGGCAACGGGCGTGGCGCAGCAGCAGGCGATCTGGTTGGACAACTACCCGGTGGCGCTGATCAATGTTGCTGTCACTGGCGTGCCGGAGCTGGCCTACATCCAGCCCGATCACCTGGGTACGCCGCGCGTGGTGATCGACCCGGTGCGGAATGTTGCGATCTGGGAATGGAGCAGCAAGAGCGAGGTGTTTGGCAACCAGGCACCGGCCAATGATCCTGATGCGGATGGTGTGGCGTTTGATCTCTCGCTGCGCTTCCCCGGGCAGCAGGCGACGGATGCCCCCACTGTCACCATAGTTGTCCGCTCCCCTGAATCCCAGAAGGAGCACGTGCATGGCCCGTTACAGTGATGAACTCAAGAATCAGATCGTGGGTCGAATGATGCCGCCACGCAGCCAGAGCGTGGCCGAGATCAGCCGTGACACCGGCATCAGCGCACCGACGCTGTACGCTTGGAAGCGACAGAGCCGAAACGAAGGAAAGATTGTGCCGAGCAAGCCCACCAGCGCTGATGGCTGGGATGCAAGATCCAAGCTCGCTGCCATTGTGCAGACCGCAGCGATGAATGAAGCCGAGCGCTCGGCATGGTGCCGCAGCAAGGGACTGTATCCAGAACAGCTCGATGCCTGGAAACAAGCCTTCGAATCGATGGAGGTCGATCAGGGGCCGGTGTCGCGCGCCGAGTCCACTGTACTGCGCAAACGCATGAAACAGTTGGAGAAGGAGTTGCTGCGTAAGGACCGTGCGCTGGCGGAGGCAGCGGCGCTGCTGACGTTGTCAAAAAAAGCCCAGGCCATCTGGGGGACCGGCGAGGACGCCTGATCCTGGAGCCGGTCAAACAGATGGCCATCGACCTTGTGGACCAGGCCGTTGCCGCCGGTGCTGCCCAATCCAATGCATGCGAGGTACTGGGCATTACCTGCCGCACGCTGCGCCGCTGGCGCAGCGCAGCCAGCTTGCGGGATCGTCGCAAGGGAGCCGCCAGGCGCTGCCCGCAGGCACTGAGTGAACAACAGAAGGATGTGATAGTTGAGGTCTGCAACCAGCTGCAATTCCAGAGTCTGCCGCCGTCGCAGATCGTGCCCCGGCTTGCCGATCAGGGGCAGTATCTTGCCTCCGAATCAACGCTCTACCGCGTGCTGCGCCAGCGCGGCCAGATCAACCGCCGTGGCCGCGCGCGCGCATCACGCACAATCAGCCGCCCGCGCGCAGTGAGTGCCTCGGCCAGCAACCAGGTATGGTCCTGGGACATCACCTATCTGCCCACTGCCATCAAGGGCCAGTTCTTTCGCCTGTACATGGTGATGGACATCTACAGCCGCAGGATTGTCGGCTGGGAGGTGCATCAGGACGAGTTGGCCAGCCATGCTGCCGTATTGATCCAGAAGACCTGCGCGCGTGAATGTGTGTTGCCCGGGCAGCTGGTTCTGCATGCCGACAACGGT
>NZ_JBNNHG010000054.1:0-23489 GCF_050268705.1 Stenotrophomonas sp. NPDC077659
ACCGTTGTCGGCATGCAGAACCAGCTGCCCGGGCAACACACATTCACGCGCGCAGCTACTGCGTACTGCACTCGATGAGCGATGCTGCGAGCTCATCGAAGGAGAGCTTACCGCGTCGAACCTGACTGGAACGTCACGAAGGCTAATGACGATCGGTTGCATGCAGATGACTGCGGAATCGCAGCAGAATGCTTACGGATCTTTAACTTCCGGCTAACGAATCGTGGCGATTACAGCCAATGGCGAAGCCCCTCGTGGGTAGATTGGTTGGTCGCGAAAAGTGAAGTGACCCCCAGGAGTTGGACACCTGTTGTCGTAGAGCCGAGCCTACGCTCGGCTTCGCGTCCTGGCTGAAAGCAGCCGAGCTCAGGCTCGGCTCTACACGAGCAAGCGCAGCGCGCGACCCGCTTCTGCTGTTCTTTTTCTTTCCGTGGCTGGATGCGGCCGGGAACTGTCAGGGTTGGATCAGGTGTCCAACTCCTGGGGGGCACTTCAGGGATGGGTTTACGGTGTGTCCCGCGAATCCACTGCGCCGACCCGATCACATGAAACGCATTCCGCGAACAAGCCACGGGGGGCTGCGCCGTTGGCTGGAAACTACGGCCACCAGCCGTGCCCGAACCGGGCGTAATGATCCGCCGCGCGCTCGAACGGGTTGCGGGCACTTACTCCGCCAAACAACAGGTACACCGGCAGGTACAGCGGCCCCAGCACCAGGTATTGATAGACATGCGCGCGTTCATGGTCGTCGAGCCGGATCAGCGGCTCCACGCCCCAGCCGGCCTGGTGCGCATAGGTACGGCAGCAGATGCCCAGATCATGGCCGGTATGCAGGATCACGTTGCCAAGCGTGATCGCCCCGCCAGGACCCCAGGGCCAGCGGTCGAAAACCACGGCACAGTCACGCCCACTCCAACGCGGCCTCGCTCCGGCCAGCATGCCCGCCAGGCCACCGATCAAACCGATCAGTGTATTGGGCAGCGTCCATACCGCGCCCAGCGCCTGCAGCGCGCGCAACCAGAGTGGCCAGGATCGAGCGGCCGTGTTCAATCCGCCTCGTTCGGAATCAGCAGCCACAGGATCAGGTAGACCAGGATGCCCGGGAAGGCCGCCGAACCGATCGATACCAGCACGAACACGATTCGCACCAGGGTGGCGTTCCAGCCGAAGCGATGGGCGATGCCCCCCATCACGCCGGCGATCATGCGGTCGTTCAGCGAACGCGACAGCGTCTTGGGCGTGGTGTTCATGGCGGCACCTCCTGGGTTACGGGCAAAAAGCAGTCTTGCAGGCTCGACTCTACACGGGGTGCGTGTCTACGGCGTGCGTTGGCGCAGCGCCTGCAGTCGCGTGCCGAACCAGGTGGCAGCGGTCTGTTCAGCCTGCCCGGGGCACTGGATGCGGTACGGCTTGCCGCTCATGCTGCTCTGGCTGGCCGCGCGCTCGATGAACTGCTCTGCGCTGTCCACCATATCCTTCTTCAGCAGATAGTTGTATTTCCGCTGCAGATGCGCCCGCGCTTGGCTGCCGTCGTACCAGCTGCCATTACGCTGGAACCGGCATTGCGAGCCATCAAGGCTGGAGATCAGCCGGGCGATCTCGCGCTGTGCCTGCGGACCGGGGCCGGCATGGGCGAACGGTGCGGCCAGCAGGGCGGCAAGGACCAACGGAATCCGGTACGTCATCTTCGCCTCCCAAGGCAGTCGAGCACGCTCGACTACAGGTCGCGTGCCTTCAGCCAGCCATCGATCGTCGCCGGCACTTCGCGCTGCGCGCGCCCGGACACATAAATGCCGATATGCCCGCCACGAAAACTGGACTCAGTGTAGTCTTCCGTACCCAGTCGCCCACGCATCGCGCGCGAGGCATCCGGAGGCACCAGGTGGTCCTGCTCGGCATAGATGTTCAGCACCGGCAGGGTCACCTGCGCCAGGTCCACCGCCTCTTCGCCGATCCGCACCGTGCCCTTCATCAGACCGTTCCCCTGGTAGAACTGCTTGATGAAGTCACGGAACGCCTCGCCTGCCAGATCCGGCGAATCGAAGATCCATTTCTCCATGCGCAGGAAATCCTCCAGCGCAGCCTTGTCATCGAGGATGTCGAGCAGCCCGACGTACTTCTGCACGTTCAGGCGGAACGGCTTGAGCATCAGGTAGCTGGCATTCATCAGGTCGGCCGGGATGTTGCCCAGCGTATCCACCAGCAGATCCACATCCACCTGCCGTGCCCAGTGCGAGAGCATGTTGTCGGCAGTCTGGAAATCGACCGGGGTGACCATGGTGATCAGTTTGCCCAGCTTGTGCCGGCGCAGCGCCGCATAGCACAGGGCGAATACGCCGCCCTGGCAGATGCCCAGCATGTTCACCGGCCCACCGCTGCGCACGCGCAGCGCGTCCACCGCGCCGTCAATGTAGCGCAGCAGGTAGTCCTCCAGGGTCTGGAAGCGCTCGGAGCGGTCCGGGTAGCCCCAGTCCAGCACATAGACGTCCTGGCCCAGCGCCAGCAGCTTCTGCACCAACGAACGGTCAGCCTGCAGGTCGACCATGTACGGCCGGTTCACCAGCGCGTAGACGATCAGCAGCGGCGGCTTGCGGGCCGGGGCCTGCTCACCCACGAAGCGGTACAGCACCACCTTGCCGTCGCGCCAGACTTCCTCGCGGGCGGTCGCACCATAGTCCACGTCCTCCACCTGCGGCAGCAGCTTCAGCCCTTCCATCAGCTTACGCTGCATGGCCAGGGTCTCCTGCATCAGGTCATCGGCGTTGAAGCCCAGCGGTCCTTTCATCGCGCGCGGGTCCGCGCAGTGCGGCGGGGCGCTACCTTCTTCGCCGCTGCCGGCTTGCTGGCCGGAGCCTTCCGTGCCGCCGCCCTGTTCGCAGCGGGCCTGGTCACCGCAGCGGCCTTTTTCGCAGGCTTGCGCGCGGTCGTCTTCACCTTGGCCGGGGCCGGCTGTGCCACCGGGTCGACCTCGGCGGTCCCCGCCAGCACGGCCACCTGTGCCTGCAGGCGGCGCAGGCTGCGCTCCAGCTCGGCGATGCGGCGATGTGCAGCGTCCATCTCGCTGCGGGTCGGCAGGCCGATCCGCTCGCTCATCTGCTCGACCTCGCGCTGCAGGCCGGCACGCAGGCGCATCTGCGCATTGCCCAGCGAGGCGTAGACCTGCTGGAACGCCTCGGAGAGGGCGACCTTGGCGTAGGCCTCTTCGGCCACCTCGATCCACAGATCGAACATCGCCCGTGCGCTGGTGAGCTGGCTGCCCGGCTGTTCGTGCTCGGCCAGACGCGCTTCAAACAGATCGAAGGCGGCGTCCAGCGCCTGCTTGATCTGTTCCACGTAGGCACGCGAATGCTGCTGGTAATCCTCCTGCGCGCGCAGCAGGGCCTGCCAGCGCGCCTGATGCTCGCGCCCAGGACCGAAAGCCGGGCTCTGCAGCCACGGGCCAGCCTGCACCTGCCACTGCTGCAGCCATGCGGCGAATTCGGGCAACGCAGCACCGGCCTGGGTGCTGCCGCGCGCGCCCTGCAGCATCCACTGCAGCATGCCGTCGCCCTGCCCCTGCACGGCCTCGCGCCAGGCCTGGGCCACCTCTGCGCTGCTGGCATCGCGGCCGGCGAAGCGCGCGGCCACTTCCTGCATGGTGCCGTACCAGCTGCCGGCCTGCTCGCGGAAGCGGCGGACCGCATCTTCCGGTGCACCCTGCCCCTGCTCGGGCAACAGCTGCCCCCACCAGTCGAACAGGTGCTGCCAGCTGCCGGGGTCATCGCCGGCCGGTGCACCCGGCGTGGCGGCATGGCGCAGCGCATCGCCCCAGGCACCGAAGTACTGGCGGGACAGAGCTTCGAAATCGCTGCTGCCGGCGTCGTGGGCCGAGCTGGTCATCGCGGGCCTCCGCTGGGCTGGGTCATGGCTTGGGGATGTGCAGGGTCTTGCTGATCATCAGCGAACCGGACAGGGCGAACAGCAGCACCATCGGGTGCAGCTGCCACGGGCCGAGCTGCCACTGCCCGAACCAGAGGTCGTGGCCGATGGCATCGGTGCCGGCGGCGATGGCCAGCACGATCACCAGGACCAGACTGGTGGGAATGGGGGTGCCCTCGAAATACTTGACCTTGCCCTCGTCACCGGCCAGCGTTTCGGCGGTGACGTTGTAGCGGGCCAGGCGGCTGACGCCGCAGCAGACGAAGTAGCTCAGCACCAGCCAGTCCCAACCGCCCTGCATGCCACAGGCATAGGCCAACGCCGCCGGGGCGACGCCGAAGGAAATCACATCCGACAGCGAATCCAGCTCGCGCCCCAGGGTCGAACTGGACTTGCGCCAGCGCGCGATGCGGCCGTCGAGAGCATCGAAGATGAAGGCCAGCGGGATCAGCGCCATGCCGAACATCAGGTAGCCGCGTTCGCCATCCTGCAGGAAACGCATGGCGGCAAACACCGCCCCGGTGCCGCAGAAGGCGTTGGCCAGGGTGAACCAGTCCGCCAGCTGGAACTCGCGCAGCATCGAGAAATGACGTTTCATGGGATCTCACGGGGCATCGAGGCTGACAGGGTACCGCGAGCGCCCGTGCCGGCGACAGCGTGCCTCGATGTCGATCTTCACCCGTCCGTCACCCCTCATCACCAGCGGTGAATTTTTCACCACCCATCTTGACAGCCTTGGGGGGTGGTGCCTGTCATGGCTTATCCACAACGTTGCCCACGCGTAATCCACACCCCCTGTGGACAAACCGATCTCACCGACTGCGACGCTGGACATTTCCTCATCACCCGGCAGCGGGGTCTCCCTGCTTCCCAAGCCGCCAGACCGGCGCTATGGTCACCGGCGGACCCGCCGCCGCCACGTCCAGATCTTTTCCACGGACGATGACGATGCTGGATGCTTCCACCCTGGCCGCACAGCTGCGGCGCCCCCACGGCGAGGCCGCGCTGGCCGTCGGCGAATCAATGAACCGCAGCAACGACGGGCTCAATCGGGCGGCGATCAGCCTGTTGGCGGTGGCGCCTGGCGAACAGGTGCTGGAGATCGGTCCGGGCAATGCGGCCTTCGCGCCCCAGCTGCTGCAGGCGCCAGGCAGCCAGTATCTGGGCATTGAACTGTCCGCCGCCATGGTCGACGCCGGCACCCAGCGGCTGGCCAATGCGGGCCTGGTCGACCGGGCGGCAATGCGGCTTGGCGATGCCCATGCGCTGCCGGTGGACGCGGCATGCATGGATGCCGCACTCGCGGTCAACACCCTCTATTTCTGGCCCAACCTGGCCCCGGTGCTTGATGAACTGGCCCGGGCCCTGCGGCCCGGTGGCCGCCTCTGCCTCGCGTTCGGCGATGCCGGCTTCATGCGCAGTCTGCCGTTTGCCGCCGACTTCCAACTGCATGACCTGGATGCGGTGGAACTGGCGTTGCGGGCAGCCGGCTTCGACGTCTCGGCATGGCGCAGCCATCGGGAATCGGCCATCGGCAACGACGGGCAGTCACGCGAGAAGCACTTCCACCTGCTGCTCGCGCACCGGCGCTGACGCCGCCTCGCCGGGCCATGCCCGGCGAGCGAAGCGGCGCCGCCATTGATCTCAGAACCGGCTGAACGCCCAGCTCTGCATGCGCCCGTCCTGGTACGGCATCACCCCGTGGAACGGACGCGGGTCGGCATCGAACACCAGCGGCAGGAAGTTACGGTCGCCCTCCCACATCGGCAGCGTGTCCAGTTTGTCCAGGTCCACCCACTCCAGCGTGCCTTCGTGGTTGCCCCCGTGCGGGGTACCCTCGAAGCTGTCGATGACGAACACGAAGCCCAGCCAGTCTTCGCCATGCCTGCCGAAGCCCGGCCAACTGATGGTGCCACGCAGGCGCATGCCGGTGCAGTCGATGCCGGCTTCCTCGGCAATTTCACGGCGCATGCTGGCGGCCACGTCCTCGTCCGCCTCGATCTTGCCGCCCAGGCCGTTGTACTTGCCCAGATGGTGGTCACCGGGGCGGGTGTTGCGATGGATCATCAGCACCTGGCGACGATCAGGCGACAGCACGTAGCCCAGGGTGGCGACGATCGGGGTATACGGCATTGGGGCGGCATCCAGCGACGGGTCAGCCGTGGATTATGGCCGATCAGCGCACCAGCGACAGGCGGCGTTCGGCAGGCGTACCCGCCCCATCGGAATCACGGCGCAGGGTGGCCACGCCGTGGCCGCGCTCGGCGAGGTACTCCAGCCACTTGCCGAGGAAGGTATTCATCCGCATGCGGTGGCTGATCAGCTCGGCCGGCGGCGGGTACAGGCCCATGGTGTCCTGCCAGCGTCGGCCGACATAGCAATGGGTCGTCTCGGCCTGGCGCGCGTCACGGTACAGGCGCACATAGGCCGAGGGATCCGGTTCGCCGGTGACCGGGTCGGCCAGATCGTAGGTCAGGCGCAGTTCCACCGTGTAGCGGTGGCACTCGATCACGTCCAGGCGCACGTCCAGGCCGTCGCCGATGGAGGAAATGTAACTGCCCGCCAGCAGCCCGGCCGGTTCGAACAGGCGCACCAGATGCCGGTAATTCTCCGCGTACAGGCCCATCAGCCAGCTGAGGCGGCTCAGGCGGGGGATGCGTTCGGCGCGGGGCGTGGCTTGGGCCATGGGTCGATCCTACACGTTGGTGCTTCAACGTGGGGGCGCCTCGAGCCACAGCCAACCCACCGACTGTGATCCCCCTGTAGAGCCGAGCCCATGCTCGGCTGGGCTGCCGGGTTCTGGCCGAAAAGCAGCCGAGCGTGGGCTCGGCTCTACAGGGCCCGGCATCCACTGGGCGCGCGCCTCAGTACATCTCGCGCTGCAGCCCCAGGGTACCCAGCACCTTGCTGGAGATCTCCTCGATCGAGGTATGGGTGGTGCTCAGCGTCGGGATGCGCTCCATCTGGAACATCACCTCGGCCGCCGCCACCTCGCGCCTGCAGGTGTCCAGGTTGGCGTAGCGCGAGTTCGGCCGGCGCTCCTGGCGGATCTGCTGCAGGCGGTCCGGATCGATGGTCAGGCCGAATAGTTTCCGACGATAGTTCCGCAGCCGTGGCGGCAGGCGGTCGCTCTCCAGATCCTCGTCGGTCAGCGGGTAGTTGGCCGCGCGCACCCCGTAATGCAGGGCCAGGTAGATGCAGGTGGGTGTCTTCCCGGCGCGCGACACTGCCACCAGGATCACGTCGGCATCGTCGTAGTTCACCGCAATGCCGTCATCGTGGGTCAGGGCGAAGTTCATCGCGTTGATGCGGCGGTGGTAGGTGTCGAAGTCCACCATGCCGTGGGCCTGGCCGACCCGGGCCAGCCGCGGGCTTGACAGCTCACGCTCCAGCGGCTCGATGAACGGGGCGAACACATCCAGCATCAGCGCCCCGCTGTCAGCCAGGAGCAGGCTCAGGCTCTGGTCGACGCAGGAGTTCACCACGATGGGCCGGACCTGGTACCGCTCCCCCGCCGCCCGGATCCGGGAACAGGCTTCCCGGGCTTTTTCGGGGTCGTCGATGAACGACATCCGATCGGTGATGAAGCTGAACCCGGTGAACTGCGTGAGCAGGCTATGCCCAATGGTTTCAGCGGTGATACCGGTTCCATCGGAAACGTAGAACACCGGACGGATGGTCGACATAGGCGGTTTTCACCCCTCTGAAGCTGAAAATGGTTGCAGCACAAGCTTGTGCCGATGGTACTGCGACCGGCATCATATCGGCTTCTTCCTACGGACGCGGCCATTCAGCCCGCCTCGGGCGATGGCCAAACGGAGCATCGCGCTTGAACGAGAACATCCTGTGGTTGCACGAACTGCGTCTGGGCGACCTGGCCCGCGTAGGCGGCAAGAATTCGTCGCTGGGCGAAATGATCGGCAACCTGGCCGGTCTGGGGGTGTCTGTCCCCGGCGGTTACGCCACGACCGCTGAAGCCTTCAAGGACTTCATCGCCCACAACGACCTGTCCAAGCGCATCTTCGACAAGCTGGCCACGCTGGACGTCGAAGACGTCAACGCGCTGACCGCTGCCGGCAAGGAAATCCGCACCTGGGTGATCGATGCGCCGCTGCAGCCGCAGCTGGACCAGGACATCCGCAGCGCCTATGCCAAGCTCAGTGCTGAAAACGGTGGCGGTGACGTTGCAGTTGCGGTGCGCTCCTCGGCCACCGCCGAAGACCTGCCCGATGCGTCCTTCGCCGGCCAGCAGGAAACCTTCCTCAACGTCACCGGTGCCGACGATGTCGTGCACAAGGTCAAGGAAGTGTTCGCCTCGCTGTACAACGACCGCGCCATCGCCTACCGCGTGCACCACGGCTTCAAGCACGAGGACGTGTTCCTGTCCGCCGGCGTGCAGCTGATGGTGCGTTCGGGCGTCGGTTCCTCCGGCGTGCTGTTCACCCTGGACACCGAGTCCGGCTTCCGCGACGTGGTGTTCGTCACCTCCTCGTTCGGCCTGGGCGAAATGGTCGTGCAGGGTGCGGTCAACCCGGACGAATACTACGTCTACAAGCCCACCCTGCAGGCCGGCAAGCCGGCGATCCTGCGCCGCTCGCTCGGCAGCAAGGCGATCCGCATGGTCTATTCGGATGTCCCCGGTGAGCGCGTGAAGATCGAGGATACCCCGGTCGAACTGCGCAGCACCTTCTCCATCAGTGATGAAGACGTGCAGGAACTGTCCAAGCAGGCGCTGGTCATCGAAAAGCACTACGGCCGCCCGATGGATATCGAGTGGGCCAAGGACGGTGTCAGCGGCAAGCTGTTCATCGTGCAGGCGCGCCCGGAAACGGTGAAGTCGCGCAGCCACGCCACCCAGATCGAGCGCTTCGCGCTGACTGAAAAGGGCGGCACCGTGCTGGCCGAAGGTCGCGCCGTGGGTGCCAAGATCGGCTCGGGCACCGCCCGCGTGGTGAAGACCCTGGACGACATGAACCGCGTGCAGCCGGGCGATGTGCTGATCGCCGACATGACCGACCCCGACTGGGAGCCGGTGATGAAGCGCGCCTCGGCCATCGTCACCAACCGCGGTGGCCGTACCTGCCACGCCGCGATCATCGCGCGCGAACTGGGCGTGCCGGCCGTGGTTGGTTCGGGCAATGCCACCAAGGTCATCGAAGATGGCCAGCAGGTCACCGTCAGTTGCGCTGAAGGCGATACCGGCTTCATCTACGAAGGCAAGCTCGATTTCGAGCGCACCACCACCGATCTGGGCAACATGCCGCCGGCACCGCTGAAGATCATGATGAACGTGGCCAACCCGGAACGCGCCTTCGACTTCGGCCAGTTGCCGAACGCCGGCATCGGCCTGGCCCGTCTGGAAATGATCATCGCCAGCCACATCGGCATCCACCCGAACGCGCTTCTGGAATACGACCGCCAGGACGCGGCGACCAGGAAGAAGATCGACGAGAAGACCGCCGGTTACGGCGACCCGGTCAGCTTCTACGTGGACCGCCTGGCCGAAGGCATTGCCACCCTCACCGCCTCGGTGGCCCCGAACCCGGTGATCGTGCGCCTGTCGGACTTCAAGTCCAACGAGTACGCCAATCTGGTCGGCGGCAGCAACTACGAGCCGCACGAAGAGAATCCGATGATCGGCTTCCGCGGCGCCAGCCGCTACGTCGACCCGAGCTTCTCGGCCGCCTTCGCACTGGAATGCAAGGCCGTGCTGCGCGTGCGCAACGAAATGGGCCTGGACAACCTGTGGGTCATGATTCCGTTCGTGCGCACGCTGGAAGAAGGCCGCAAGGTCGTCGAGGTGCTGGAACAGAACGGCCTGAAGCAGGGCGAGAACGGTCTGAAGATCATCATGATGTGCGAAGTGCCGTCCAACGCACTGCTCGCCGATGAATTCCTGGAAATCTTCGACGGCTTCTCCATCGGCTCCAACGACCTGACCCAGCTCAGCCTGGGCCTGGACCGCGATTCGTCCATCGTCGCGCACCTGTTCGACGAGCGTAACCCGGCGGTGAAGAAGCTGCTGTCGATGGCCATCAAGGCCGCGCGCGCCAAGGGCAAGTACGTCGGCATCTGCGGCCAGGGCCCGTCCGATCACCCGGATCTGGCCGAGTGGCTGATGCAGGAAGGCATCGAGTCGGTGTCGCTGAACCCGGACACCGTGGTCGACACCTGGCTGCGCCTGGCCAAGCACAAGGCCGAGAGCTGATTGAAATACAACGGCTGATCCTCTGAAGGGCTGACATCGCGTTCATCGGGGTCCGCCCATACTGCAGCTGCATGCACGCCCCGCCTGTGCGGGGCGTGTCTGTTTCTGGCGTCCACCCACGCCCAGACCACTGCTGCAAAGGAATCCGCATGATTGCCACTGCCCAACCCGCCTCCGCCGCAACGTCCTGGTTCCATTCGCTCAACTGGGAACGCCTGCTGGAAACCTACGGCGTACCGTTGCTGGCGGCCATCGTCGTGCTGCTGGTCGGTATGTGGCTGGCACGACGTCTGTCCAATGCGCTGCCACGCGCGACCTCGCGCATGGGCATGGATCCGATGCTGGGCAGCTTCCTGCGCAACGTGGTCTACGCTGCCTCGCTGGTGATCGTGGTGGTGCTGGCCATCGGCACGCTGGGCGTGCAGATCACCCCGCTGCTTGCCGTGCTCGGCACCGCCGGCCTGGCCGTCGGCCTTGCCCTGAAGGATTCGCTGTCCAACATCGCGTCCGGGGTGATGCTGGTGACCCTGCGCCCGTTCCGCGTGGGCGATGTGGTGACCGTGGCTGGGCAGACTGGCACGGTGCGCGAAGTCCGCATCTTCCAGACCGTCATCACCGGCGCCGACAACCAGCACACGACCATCCCCAACACGCTGATCACCGCCGCACCAATCATCAACCTCACCGCCGAACCGACACGCCGCATCGAACTGGTCATCGGCATCGGCTACGAAGACAACATCCAACTGGCTCGGGACACCGCCATGGCGCTGATGAAGGCCGAGCCGCGCGTCCTCGACACCCCAGCACCCGATGTGGTTGTGTACGAACTGGGCGCGCATGCCATCAACCTGGGTATCCGCTGCTACGTGAAGCCGGACGACCACTTCGGCACCAAGGTCACCCTGCTGGAGCAGATCAAGCTGGGCTACGACAAGGCCGGCATCAATCTTCCCTACCCGCAGCAGGACATGCATCTGTACCTGCACGGCAAGGACGGCAGCGTGGTCGAGGCCGAGGCGCTGGTGCGCGACAAACCCTGACAATCACTCCAGCGGGTGGAAGCCGCACCAGCGGCAGAGTCGACCGTTGGTCCCGCACCAGCGGCAGAGTCGACAGTGGGTCCCGCACGAGGGGTAGCGTCGACCGTTGGTCCCGCACCAGCGGTAGAGTCGACCGTTGGTCGACTGTCGCGCGCAGCGCGTGATGTGTTACGGCCGGTGTCAAAGCAGTCGACGCTGCGTAGTTACAGCGTCGGCTCGATCCGGGCCGCACCATGCGCCACCCGGTCGTAGGCGCTGCGCACGACGGCCTCGCCATACTTCAGCTCCAGGCGGCGCACGATGAAGTGACCGCGCGCCATGTCCTGGTAGTAATCGGTGAACATCGTGTTGAGCGTGGCACCCGCCGCCGCGCCGACCACCGGCACGGCCTGCGCTGCGAACTTCTCGGTCACCACCACGCCGAAACGTGCGGCCACCTTTTCCACCAGCTTGGCCAGCAGTTTGCCGGCTTCCTTCGGGGCCACGCCCAGCGTCAGGTCGCGCCCGGTCACCACGCGGCCGGCCAGCTCGGCCGACAGGTGGCGCATCACATCGGTGGTGAAACCGCGCGCCAGGTAGTAACCGGTCTCACTGGCGTCATCGCGCGGTGAGTTGCCGCCCAGCGCGAACACCTCCAGGCAGGCCTGGCGGGTGCTGAAATGCGCCAGATCAAAGCCCTCGCTGCGCGCGACGTCAGCCACCGCACGCATCATGATCGTGGTCGACACCGGCAGCTCGATGAACAGCGCGGCGAAGCCGAACGCGCCGCCCACCGCACCAGAGGTCGCCGCTGCCACCTTGTGCCAGCGGGTTGAAGCCGCCTTGCCAGGGGTATTGCCCATGCTCCACAGCGCCGCCTGCGCGGACTTCGACAACGCTGCCTCCACGGCGCCATGGATACGCCCGGAGATCGCCTTGGGCAGCGCTTTCACCGCAAACTCCAGTGGCGTACCCACCAGACTGGCCATGCGCGCGGTGATCGTCGGCGCCTCCAGCAGGGCCACCGCCCGCTGCAGATCGGCCCAGTCCTGGGCATCGTGGGCGATATCGCGGGGCAGCAGGATCGGCTCGTTCATGGGCCGATAGTAGCGCCTAGGAGTTGAACGAAGCGTAGTGCCGGCCTCTGGCCGGCAACCAGCCAACGATCACAAAAGCCCTGGCGTTGCCGGCCAGCGGCCAGCACTACCGATCAAAGTGCCGGCAGGCCCGACAGTGCGCCCATGAACTGTCTATAGTGGCGCAGCTCGGCAATCGAGTCGTGCACATCACTCAGTGCGGTGTGGTTGCTGGTTTTGGCCAGCCCGGCCGCCACGGCCGGCGCCCAGCGCTTGGCCAGCTCCTTCACCGTGGACACGTCCAGATTGCGGTAATGGAAGTACTTCTCCAGCCGCGGCATCTGCCGGTGCAGGAAGCGGCGGTCCTGGCAGATCGAATTGCCGCTCATCGGCGAGACCCCGGCCGGAATCCACTGCGCAAGGAAGTTCACGGTCTGCGCCTCGGCCTGGGCCAGGGTCGTGGTGCTGTCCAGCACGCGCTGCCACAGGCCCGAACGACGGTGCTGGTTGCGGTTCCACTCGTCCATCGCTTCCAGCGTTTCCAGCCGATGGTGGATGGCGAACTCCGGGCCTTCGGCCAGCACGTTCAGCTGGGCATCGGTCACCACGGTGGCGATCTCGATGATCGAATCGTTGTCGGTATCCAACCCGGTCATTTCCAGGTCGATCCAGATCAGTCGTTCGTTGGCCGCGCCGTTCTCCACCATCGTGTCGCCTCGTTGCTGGGCGGGCGTAGCGCCTGCCGGAAAAGAAAGAGGCAGACATCATACCCTTTCGCTGCTCAGGCCTCGCCGGTGTGGTCTTCCAGCAACAGCGGCGGCTTGCCACGCTTGGCCCGGAAGTAATTGGTCAGGCGCAGGCTGGCCTCCTTGGCCAGCACCCCGCCGTGGATCTCCACCCGATGGTTGTGGCGGGCGTCGCCCAGCAGGTTGAACACGCTGCCGCACGCGCCGGTCTTGGGGTCGCTGGCCCCGTAGACCAGCCGCGCCACGCGTGCGTGCACGATGGCCATGGCGCACATCGCACACGGTTCCAGGGTCACGTAAAGCGTGCTGCCGATCAGCCGGTGGTTGGCCAGTGCCCGCCCGCCCTCACGCATCGCCACGATTTCAGCATGCGCGCTGGGGTCGTGCCAGGCGATGTTGAGGTTCCAGCCCTCCCCCAGCAGCTGGCCATCCGACCCCACCAGCACCGCACCCACCGGAATCTCGTCGAACTCGTGCTGGGCGCGCTCGGCCAGCGCCAGGGCGTGGCGCATCCAGTGTTCGTCGGCATCGTGCACGGGCACGCCCAAGGTGTCGGTCATGAGGGTCTCAGCGTCAGGCAGTTCACGCGGCGGCAGTGTAGCGTGCTTCGGCTGGACCCTGGCGGGCGGGATCGCCACCGCTGGATTGGCGCGTTCCGCAGCACCTTGAGCACCCCCTGGCGCGCGCCATGACAGCATCGCGGCCTGCCCCGCGCGTGATTCAGCCGGGCCGGCCGGCCTCGAATGCGGGCGAGTAACTCACCTCACCATGCGCCATCGGCCCCTCCAGCCGCAACGCCTGGAAGTACTCAGGCGGAACGCCGGGCAACACCAGACCGGGCTCAGAGCGAAAGCCGAAACGACCGTAGTAGTCGGGCTCGCCCAACACTACACAGCCGCGCGCACCAAGACCACGCAGTGCGTCCAGCGCAGCCCGCATCAACCCGCTGCCAATGCCCTGCCCCTGCCACTGCGGTGCCACCGAGAGCGGCCCCAGGCCGAACCAGCCCTCGCTGCCATCGCTGATCGCTACCGGCGACACCGCCACGTGGCCGATTACCTGCCCGTCCTGCACGGCCACCCGGGAAACCGACAGCTCCCCCCGCGCACGCAGTGCATCGACGATGTAGTGCTCGGTGTGGCTGCTGTGCGCGGCGGTTCTGAAAGCAGCTGCGGCCACCGCGTGGATATCGGAAACGTCGTCAGGCGCCTCCGCGCGGAGGAGGTCGTTCACGGGGCATGCCGTTCAGTGCGGGGGGCTCAGTGTGGGGCGGCGGACCGCGCTGCGCCCGATGGCGACAGCGTCGAGCGCACCCTGCCAGACGAGGCGCGACCGTTGAGTGAAACCGTGTAACGCTCGCCGCATCGAACACAGATTTACCTTGTCCGCGCTGTCACTGCTGCAGTGCAGCAGTACAATGAGCGGTTCCCCCGCCCTGCCACGCCCCCGCATGAGCCCCAATTCCTCCCTGGCCGCGCGGCTGACGCCGCGTCAGCGCACCTGGATCATCCTCGCCCTGTCACTGGGTGGCTTTGCCATCGGCACAAGCGAATTCGCCAGCATGGGCCTGATGCTGGAGATCAGCCGCGGCCTGTCGATCAGCGAGACCCAGGTCGGCCACCTGATCAGCGCCTATGCCATCGGCGTGGTGGTTGGCGCACCGATCCTTGCATTCATCGGCGCCTCGTTCCCACGCCGCAAGCTGCTGCTGGCCCTGATGGGCTTCTATGCGGTGGGCAACCTGGCCAGCGCCCTGGCGCCCAACTACGGCACGATGCTGATCGCCCGCTTCGTCGCCGGCCTGCCGCATGGTGCCTACTTCGGCGTGGCGATGCTGGTGGCCGCTGCCATCAGTCCGGCCGGCCAGCGGGGCCAGGCGATGTCGCGGGTGCTGCTGGGCCTGTCCATCGCGATCCTGATCGGCAACCCGTTGACCACGTGGCTGGGCCAGCAGTTGAGCTGGCGCACAGCCTTTGCCCTGGTCAGCATGCTGGCCATCGCCACGGTGGTGATGATCGCCCGCTTCCTGCTGCCCGATCCGGACGAGGTACGTACCTCGCCAATGCGTGAGCTGCGCGCGTTCAACACGACCCAGGTATGGCTGGCACTGGCCATCGGCGCAGTCGGCTTTGCCGGCATGTTCTGCGTGTTCACCTACCTCGCTCCGACCCTGGTGCAGGTGACTGGGGTGGCCGAGTCGTGGATGCCACTGGCCGTGGGCGTATTCGGCATTGGCGCGATCATCGGCAACATCGCCGGCGGCTGGCTGGTGGACAAGTTCCACTTCAAGGCCGCGGCCGTCGTGCTGGTGTGGTCCATCGTGATGCTGCTGCTGTACCCGCTGGCGGCCCAGTCGGTGTGGACCATCGGGCCGATGATCATCACCGTGGGCACGATGGGCGCGCTGGCGGCCGTGCTGCAGACCCGCCTGATGGACGTGGCCGGCGAAGCGCAGACGCTGGCCGCCGCGTCCAACCACGCGGCCTTCAACACCGCCAACGCACTGGGCCCCTGGCTGGGGGGCATGGCCATCAGCGCAGGCTTCAGCCCGGCCACCACCGGCTATGTCGGTGCGGCCACCGCCATCGGCGGCCTGCTGCTGTGGGGCGTGTCGGTTCTGGTGGACCGCAGGCGCGCGTCAGCATGAGTTCCTGCGCAGTTTGATGCCATCACCGCATCGGGCTGACGGTGTCATCACAGGGGAAAGTGTGACGATGAATGTACCTTCCCTTGGCATCTCCCCTCCATGTCGGATACCGGTCATTTCGCCATTCGCGCCTTCGAGGCGTTCTTCAACATGGCCGGTGGCGTCGAGCGCATCACTGCACTGACAGTGACCTGCAACCACTGCGATGCCACCACGTCGTCGACCGAGGGCAATCTGCTGCATCTGCCGGGCGGCACCCTGTTCCGTTGCGATGACTGTGGCTGCCACCAGGCCGTGAGCAATGCGCGGGTGGCGGACTGGCAGCTGACACGCGTGCTGGGCGTATGAACCAGTCCCGCTCTCTGACCGATGCACAGCGGCAGATCCTGCAGGCCATTGCCGAAGCAGGACGCGTGGAAAGTGATGCCGCCACCTGGGCAGTGACCTCCGGGTTTGCGGTGCAGGCCGAGGATGGGGACATCGACCTGACCTCGCGCGGGCGCGAGGCACTGAGCGCGCATACGTCGCGCTGACGCAGCGGCGGGCGGAGCATGCGCCGTTTCGTGCAGGCCTTCGTCGACGCGCACAGCTTGCCTGCTGCCCTGCCCATTGAAGTCTCAACAGCTCTGGCGACTGCGGATGCGCGCTTCAACATCGGCAAGGACGGTCGCGCGTGGGTATGGGCTGCTGGTGCCAGCGACGCCGACGCCACTACAGTTGTTGCGGAAATGCAGTGGGGCCTGGTGCCCCGTTGGTCGAAGCAGCCCTCCACGCCCTACACCACGGTCACGGCCCGGCTGGACCGCGCTCCGCGCAGCCGCCTTTTTGCCGATGCCTGGATGAAGCGGCGTTGCGTCGTACCGATGACCGGCTATTTCAAATGGGACCGGCAACGACGACCGCCGTGGCCGATGTTCGTCCAGCGCAGGGACGGCCTGGCGTTGCTGGCGGCGGCTCTGTGGGAGCACTGGCACGATGACGATGGCCAGCAGCGCGACACATTTTCGATCCTGACCGACGGTAATCCTGGAATTCCCTCGCCGCTGTCCGCGGATGGCCCGGTTTTCCTAGAGCCGGCAGCGGCGGCAGCGTGGCTGGGCGGCAGCCTGGTCACCCCGGTGCAACTACGGCGGCGTGCGCATACCGCACCGCTCGAGGCGTGTTACGTCGGTCTGGGCATCCGCGATCGGCTACGTGACGACTACACCCTGCTGGAACCGGTCGACCCGGACGCAGTGCGCGCCGGGGATGCGTTGCCGGACTGGGATGACGAGGCGCTGGATGAGGATGCCTGAGCTGCTGCCACAGGGTCGGAGCCCTTTCCTTTGAAAAGGGATCCGCCCCTTTGCCTGATCAGGGGCGGCCCCCTTGCCGCAGGCAGGGGCTGTGACCCCGCGCAGGCTGAACCGGAAAAAAACACGCGGCGTGGATATCGCTTGCGGCACAGTGCATCCATGCACGACCACCCCGCCCCCACCCGCCATGATGCCGTTGCCCTGCAGGCCGGGATGCTGGGCAGCGCGCTGGGCGTCGGCCTGTTGAAGGCGCTGGCGCTTTCCGGCATGGTCTCCGGCTCGCTGCTGGGCATGGGACTCTGGCTGTTGGCCTGCACCCTGCTCGGCGCCTGGGCCCTGGCTGCCGGCCTGGCCTGCCTGGCGCTCAGCCGCCGCGTATTCGTGCTGATGCTTGCGTTGTCGGCCGTGTTCGTCCTCTGCATTGCCTGAGGGCCAGGCATTCTTCGAAAAAAAGGCGGGCGGCGCGAGCCTGGGCCTGGGTGTGGACAAGGTGGGCCAGATGGTGCACGCCGCCGGTGGCATCGGTCGGCCTCCTGCAACGCGTCTCGCAACAGACCCGGCGAATGATCGGCAAGCATGCCGCCGGCAACACCCGCCACCGCATGCCGGTGGATTTCCCGGCGATTTCGGTGAACTGGCACAGGGCATAAGATGCCGAGGTTCTGAAGACGCTGGGCAGTGGGGCCACAGGGGCCCCGCCGATGGCGGCCGCAGCGGCAAGCGAACGCTGTAGGGCGACGGGTGCATGACGTGGCGGCGAGCAAGCTCGACGCTATGTGGCTCGCTATACTGGCTGCACACTGCAGCCGGCCCGGAACCTTCATGCCTTCCCGAATCGACTTCCGGCCTTCGCTGGACCTGGCATGCAGGATCACCGGCATGCGCGTGGCGCTCATCGGTGAGGTCACCGATACGTCCTGGCGTTCGATCCAGAGCATCGACAGCGCTGGCCTGGGTATATCCAGCGGCATGGTCCTGGATATCAACCATACCTTCTGCAAGGACGTGAGGGCGTCACGGTCGCCGGTGTGGTTCGGCGATGCACTCACCCATCCGGTGTTCGTGCACAGCCCGATAGCGGGCATGTACGGCTTCCGCAGCTACGTTTCGGTGCCGCTGCTGCTGGCCGATGGCTCGATCTTCGGCACCCTGTGCACGCTGGACCCGGAGCCCAAGCCGGTGGATGAACAGCAGGTGCAGGCGATGAACGCCTTGGCGGCGATGGTCGCCGCGCAGATCGATGCCCTACGCAGCCATGAGGCCGACAGCCGCACCATCGATGGTCTGAAGGAGCACGGCGATGCCGTCGGAAAGCAGCTTGCCGAGTTCGAACACTCCAACGCCGAACTGCTGCGCGTGGCCAAGCAGCGCGAAGAATTCATCGGCGTACTGGCTCACGACCTGCGCAACCCGGTACAGGCGATCCGCGCTGGTGCCGACCTGCTATCGCTGGGTGAGCTGAGCCCGTCGCAGCAGAAGGTTCTGGGCCACATCAACGACAGCGCCGACCGCATCGCCGAGCTCATCGATGTCACCCTCGATTTCGCCCGTGGCCGCCTGGGCACCGGCATCGCCCTGAAGCTGGAGCCATGGTCGGACCTGTACAACGTGCTGGCCATGGCCTGCCGCGAGGCGATGCGCCCCTACCCAAGCCGCCGCTGCGAGGTGGATCTGCAGCTGCCGCTGACGTTTGTCTGCGACGCCGCGCGCCTGTGCCAGCTGCTGGCCAACCTGGTCATCAACGCGGCCATCCACGGCATCCCCGGCCAGCCGATACGCGTGCGGGGACGTAGCACCGAGACCGGCATCGAGATCAGCGTGGCCAACCAGGGCGTCATCGCGGACGCGCAGATGGAACACCTCTTCGAGCCGTTCGCCCGGCCGCAGGAGCGGCGGCTGGATTCCGGCCTGGGGCTGGGCCTGTATATCGCCTCGCAGATCGCCAAGGCGCACGGCGGTACGTTGACCGTGACCAGTTCCAGTGACGAAGGTACCGTGCTGACCGTGCGCCTCTGAGCGCTTCGTATCGCGGCGTGCAGAGCGGGTACACACGCAACCCGCTACGCTGTGCCACCTTCCTGCCCCGAGCGGCCATGTCCTCTTTCCCCCTCCCGGCGTCCGATCCCGGGCAACTGGCCTACCGGCTGCTGCAGGACAGCGACTGGGCACGCTCGCCAGCCGCAGCGGCCGCCCCGGTCGAACTGCGCACGGTGCTGTCCATGATCCTCGACTCGCCGGAGCCGCTCTGGATCGCCTGGGGTGTGGAGGAGATGGCGTTCTTCTTCAACGATGCGTATCTGCCCATGCTGGGCGGCAAGCTGCACGGCGCCATGGGCAGCGGGCTGCAGCAGGTGTGGGCCGATGTCTGGGAAGACGTGCGTCATGCCATCGCCGATGCATTCGCCGGCAGCAGCCGCAGCTTCCAGAACCTGCCGCTGATGATGGACCGCGACGGAACCCTGAAGGAAACGTTCTGGACGTTTTCCTACTCTCCCCTGCGCATGGCCAACGGTGAGGTGGCAGGGCTGCTGTGCGTGGTGAGCGAACAGACCGAGCGGGTGATCGAGCGCAACCTGCACAGCCGCCAGGTGGCAGCCATCACCCAGGAAGCGCGCGAGGCCCATCTGGAACTGGTGCGTGCGCGCGAGCAACTGCGCCAGGCACAGAAGCTGGAGGCCATCGGCCAGCTCACCGGCGGCGTGGCACACGACTTCAACAATCTGCTGCAGGTCATCACCGGCTCGGCCGACATGCTGCTGCACACGGCGCAGCCCGAGGATCCGCGGCGCCGGTACGTGCAGTCCATCGTTTCCGCAGCAGAACGCGCAACCCGGCTGACCGCCCAGCTGCTGGCCTTTTCGCGCCGGCAGAGCCTGTCACCGGAAGTGTTTGACCTGCGCGAGAGCGTGCACGCACTGTCCGACATCATCACCACGGTGGTGGGCGCACGCGTCTCAGTCGCCATCACCCTGCCCGAGACCCCCCTGCAGGTGCTGCTGGACCGCAGCCAGCTGGATACGGCGCTCATCAACATCGTGGTCAATGCACGCGATGCCATCGTCGGCCAAGGCAACGTCAACATCGACGTGCAGCGGGTGACCGCGGTGCCGTCCGTGCGTTTCGCTGCGCCGATGAAGGGCGACTTCGCCGCCATCAGCGTCAGTGACAACGGCACCGGCATCGATCCGGCAGTGCTGGACCACATCTTCGAACCCTTCTTCACCACCAAGGATGTGGGCGCAGGGACCGGGCTGGGGCTCAGCCAGGTGTTCGGCTTCGTCAAGCAGTCCGAGGGCGAGGTGGATGTTCACAGCCAGCCCGGCACAGGCACCCGCTTCACCCTGTACCTGCCATTGAGCCACAGCGGTGAGAGCACGCCGCGCCCCGTGCAGCACGACGGGCTGGTCCATGGCCAAGGCCTGTGCGTGCTGGTGGTCGAAGACAACATCGATGTGGCCGAGTTTGCCGTGGCGGCGCTGCGCGAGCTTGACTACCGCGTGGTGCGGGCACGCAATGCCGCCGAAGCCCTGGCGGAGCTGGAGCGCGATGCCCACCGCTTCCAGGTGGTGTTCACCGACGTGGTGATGCCGGGGGTCAATGGACTGGAGCTGGCGCGCGCCATCCGCGAGCGCTTCCCCTGGCTTCCGGTCATCCTCACCAGCGGCTACAGCGAACTGCTGGCGCGCGACCCCGGCCATGGCTTTACCCTGCTGCGCAAACCCTACTCGCTGAAACAGCTGGCCCAGGTCATCAGCGAAGCGGGCCAGAGCCACCGGTAGACGGCCCCTGGCTTGGGCACCGACACATCGCTTTGGCAGGTTTCCAGTTTGACGGGAACGTTCCTCGACACCGGGCGCGAAACGCCGGAGCGCCCGCCGAGGTGGGCATGTACCAATGGCGGCCTACAGCGCAGGAAAGATAGGCTGCGCTATCAACGTTGAGGCAAGGGCTCCTTACTGCTTACGCCATGCGAATGGCCGCGCTTTCGCGCATCTGCGGGTCAACGGCCTGCTGCTTTCCCTGTGCCTGCATCTGATCGTGTCCTTCGCCAGCCGCGTGCAGACTCTGCAGGGACTGCTCCACCGGGGTACGCACCGCGATATCGGTCGGCATGCTCGCGCGCAGGTGCGGCGGTCCATCCAACCCTCCCTGCACCACGAACACATCCCGACCGGCCGGGGCATTCTGTGTCTGCGCGCTCAGCACCACATGGTCCGCGCTCTGCAGGTTGTTCTGCCGGGCCAAGGCTAGAACCGCTGCCGTCAAGCGCTCACTGATTTCGTCGGGCGTGCGGCCCATCTGCGCGTCAATGTTGGACACCCCTTGGCGCACCTGCTGCAGCATGGCGTACTCGGAATGCCCCGGACCGATATCGGCCAAGCGCGTCGGCGCAGCATGGGCGTCAGGGCGATCGTTGATCGAAGCCGTCTTCGGGCTGGGTGTAATGGTTCGGAAGGTGTCATCCGAATGGAACTGGGTGGCCTTGTGCTGGCGCTCCAGGCGCACCTCGCGGGCATCGTTGAGTTCGGCGATGCGTGCGGGACCGGTGATCCCGCTCATCGTCACATGGCCACCACCGGCGCTGACACTGGCCCACTTCTTCTCCCCCTCGAAGTACATGGCGTAGTGGCTGTTGCCGCCGATCACGTTTGGGTCGACCGACGAGCGTCCTTCGAGGGCTTGGACGGCTTCATGCGCCGTCAACGTGAGCACATAGCTGGTGCCCCTCCACGCCCCCATCTGCGTTACGGCATCGGTACTGGTATCCCAGGCGCGCGTCATGCCTCGGTAGTCGTTGTTAAGCATGCCGGCCCAGATCTGCTCCATCTTCTGCGGACCTTCCTTGGCAAGTGCGGCCTGCAGCAGCACGCGCGGGGTCCAGCAGTTGGGGTCAAGCCTGTGGTGTTCGAAGGCACGATCATGCGACAGCATCACGTCCCTGCCCGGCAGGTTCAAGGCTAGATCCGGGCGCTTCAGGTCGAACCAGCGCTGCCTGCGCTCGAGGTCCTGCACGATCAGGGTCTGCCCAAAAGACTCCCATTCCCGCTCGCTCAGATTCGCGTTGGGGTGGCGGGAGCCATTGTCGTGCTGGTGCGACGCGTGGCTCTGCGCGTAACTGTTGGCCACACGTCCAGGCAGGCTGTCATTGCGCACAACTCCAAGTGCCAGCGTCCCGTAGCCGTCGGCCCCTTCCAGCTGCGACAGATAGTTCCAGTAAAGCTCGCGATACCCGGACCTGGCGTAATGCCCGAGGATTTCCAGATTCTTTTGGCTCAATCCACTCATGCCTGCCTCCCTGTAGGCAACAAATTACTTCACCTTGCTTTCCGCAAGGACACGCCTCACAGCACTCTCCATGCGTTTCCAATCCTGCAGAAACACCCTGTTATAGCTAAGCATGATCGAAAGCTTGCTCTCGTCATCCACGAAGTAGTGCGTACAACCTGCCACTGTAGATCCAGGCATGTCCGTGATCTCACTGCCTTGCACACGCAGGCCATCCGCACTGTGCTTCCTGCTGTCGCACTTGATGAAGGTGGTCAGGCGAGCCTGTGCATCACGGACCACGTACCAGTCACCTTCGTAAGCCGGGTTCCGCGGTGCCGGCCTGCCATAGCGGGCCTGGTATTGTTCTGAATACACGGCCATCTTCTCTTCATCGATGGCATACGGAATCAAGCCCAAGGTTTCAGGCTGAGCGATACGCAGATCAAGCCTGGCAGCAGGATCACCGTGCTCCACCGAATCGCCGTCCGTACGGGCCTCGTGGCCCGAGTACCGTGCCAACACTGTTTGGATGGGCACACGGTCGACGTAGTCAATGATGACTTTGATCTCCTTTCGAAAATCGTTTGTGCGTGGATCGGCCCGCGCACCTGGCGCCGTCGGCTTCAGATCCGGCCATTCAATCACCAGGGTAACGCCCTCGCCCGGCCAGGGCGCGATCTGGCTGTCCAGATAATTGGCGGGAAACCGGAACGTCGTCGGGCCGAGTTTCACATCCACAGGCGCGTCGGTGTAGGTATGCCCGTTGAGGGTACGGCCGGTCTGGGTTGCGTCCGTCATGGCAGAATTCCTTTCGTGTTCAGTGGACGGTGGCCGTGCGCAGGCAGCGGCACTTGCTGCAACAGCAAGTGCCAGTGCCAGACAGCGGCCGGGGGACATCACGTGCATGGCTATTCCATAGCAGGGTTCCGTGGCCACTATAGGCAACCGCCCGTCAACGGGACAGGAACGGCGTCCCGGGATTGGGAAAACGCGAACCAACGCGAACCTCGGTCGCGCTGCGCGCTGGCGTAATCCTGCGCGTAGCTGTTGGTCACCCTACCTGGCAGACTGTCGTTGCGCACGACACCCAACACCCGGGTTCCATAGCAGTCTGCACGGGAAAGCTGTGAGAGATAATTCCAATACAATTCGCGGTTCCCGTCCGCAACATACTTGCCCAGAATCCGCAGGTCCTTATCGGTCAATCCACTCATGGATCATCCCTCCACTCCCTGGATCAAACATCCTGATTAGCACGATGCTTCAGCTGGAAAGACAGGGACATTGCGCAAGGCGCGCTCGTTCCAAG
>NZ_JBNNHG010000055.1:0-23463 GCF_050268705.1 Stenotrophomonas sp. NPDC077659
GGTAGAGTCGACCGTTGGTCGACTGCTCTTGGCTTGGCCCCCGCGAAAATCCCGCGCTGCGCGCGATAGTCGGCGGGTAGAGTCGACCGTTGGTCGACTGCTCTTGGCTTGGCCCCCGCGAAAATCCCGCGCTGCGCGCGATAGTCGACTGACAGTCGACTCTACCCCTGCGCTTTCAGCCCTGCGGCGGTGCGCTGTTGCCGCCACCACCGCCACCACCACCGCGACGGCGTCGACGACGCGGACCTCGGGGACCCGGGACGGCAGGCTGGCCGTTGCCGCCTTCCCTGGTCTGCACCGCCGGTGCACGCGGCGGCGCCGGGCGTGCCGGTGGGCGGGCGTTGGCTACCGGGGCCGGCACATCACGGCCCGGCACCTGCACCACGCGCAGATCGTCGGTGTCGATCTGCAGGGCGGTGAGCTTGCCGCCCCACACCGCACCGGTGTCGATGGCGTGCACGCCCTGGGTGATGGTCAGGCCCAGGGCCGACCAGTGTCCACAGACCACCTTCAGGTCGCGCTCGACCCGGCCCGGTACTTCAAACCAGGGGTACAGCCCCTGTTCCTGCGTGCCCGGTGTGCCCTTGTCCTCGATGCCGATGCGCCCGCGTGGGGTACAGTAGCGCATGCGGGTGAGCACGTTGATGATCGCCCGCGAACGGTCATAGCCGGACAGGTTCGGTGCCCAGCTCGGCTTGTCGCCGTACATGTTGCGGAACAGCTTGCGGTAGCCGGCGCCGTGCAGCTGCACTTCCACTTCGGCAGCATGCTTCTCGGCCATCTGCGTGGTCCACTTCGGCGCCAGGCCGGCATGCACCATCATCCAGCCCAGCTCGCGGTCCACATGCACCAGCTTCTGCAGGCGCAGCCAGTCCAGCAGCTCGTCGCGGTCTTCGGCCTGCACGATGCGCAGCAGGTCCGGGTTGACCTTGCGCTGTTCCTCTTCGGTGCGTGCACCCACGGCCAGCAGCGAAAGATCATGGTTGCCCAGCACGACAACGCTGTGCTCGCGCAGCGAATGCACCAGCCGCAGGGTTTCCAGCGACTGGCCACCACGGTTCACCAGATCACCGCAGAACCACAGGGTGTCCTGCGCCGGGTCGAAGCAGATTTTTTCCAGCAGTCGCTGGGTTACGTCGTAGCAGCCCAGCAGGTCGCCGATCGCCCACACACTCATCGTCCGGCCTCCGTGTCAGTGCAGGGTACGCGGCACGGCCAGCACGAAAGGTGCGACCGGTGCTGCGAATTCGGTGCCGTCATCGGCGACCATGTCGTAGTGGCCCTGCATGGTCCCGTGGTCGGTACCCAGCATGACACCGGAGGTGTAACGGAAGTCTTCACCCGGGCGCAGGCGTGGCTGTTCGCCGATCACCCCGTCACCGTCGACATGCTCGACCCGGCCGTTGGCATCGGTGATGCGCCAGTGGCGGGCGACCAGGCGGGCGGCAACGCGCCCTTGGTTGTGAATGCGGATCGTGTAGGCGAACGCATAGCGGCCGTCTTCCGGCGCGGATTGGTCGTCGAGGAAGCGCGGGGCAACCTCGACAGTGATGGCGTAAACGTCAGCGTCTTCCATACCGGCAGTGTAATCAGGAGGCATTGGCCAAAGCGATGAATTCAGCCACATCCAGCTGTTCTGCACGGGCATCGGGGCGCACGCCGGCGGCAACGAACTGCTCGGCCGTGACGACATTGTTGAGCGCATTGCGCAGGGTCTTGCGGCGCTGCCCGAAGGCCGCCTTGACCACCTCGGCAAAACGCCTGTGGTCGTTGATGCCGATGCTGGCCGGGTCACGCGGCACCAGCCGCACCACGGCCGAATCGACCTTCGGCGGCGGCCGGAACGCGCCCGGCGGCACCACGAACAGCGACGTCACCTGGCAGTAGGCCTGCAGCATCACGCTCAGGCGGCCAAAGACCTTGCTGCCCGGGCCGGCAGCCATGCGGTCCACCACTTCCTTCTGCAGCATGAAGTGCATGTCGCGGATGACCGCGGCGTGCTCCAGCGCGTGGAACAGGATGGGCGAGGAGATGTTGTAGGGCAGGTTGCCGACCAGGCGGATCGGCTGGCCGGCGGCCAGTTCGGTGAAATCAACGCGCAGCACGTCGCGGTGGACGATGCTCAGCTCGCCCAGCGGTTCGGCGGCGGCGGTGAGCGGCGCGATCAGGTCGCGGTCGAACTCGATCACCGTCAGCTTCGGGTGCACGCGCAGCAGCGGCAGGGTGATCGCGCCCTGGCCGGGGCCGATCTCGACCAGACGGTCACCGTCCTTGGGATTGACCGCCATCACGATCTTGTCGATGTAGTGGCGGTCGGCCAGGAAATGCTGGCCAAGCTGCTTCTTGGCCGGGGCGGTGAACACCGGGCCGGAGGAGGAATGCGGGGAATTCATGCGCTCAGTGTACGTTGCCGGGCCAGCCGCGCACACAGCGCCGTTGCTGCCTGCAGGCTGGAAGGATCGGCAATGCCGCGCCCAGCCAGCTCCAGCGCGGTGCCATGGTCGACCGCCACGCGCGGGTAGGACAGGCCCAGTGTCAGGTTCACGGCCTGTTCGAAGCCGGAATACTTCAGCACCGGCAGGCCCTGGTCGTGATACATGGCCAGCACGGTGTCAAAGCCGGCCAACCTGGCCGGCAGGAAAGCGGTATCGGCCGGCAGCGGCCCAGCCAGGTCCATGCCCTCTGCGCGCAGGCGCTGCAGCAGCGGGATGACCAGATCCAGTTCCTCGCGGCCGAGGTGGCCGTCTTCGCCCGCATGCGGGTTCAGCCCAAGCACCGCGATGCGTGGCGCGGGCAGGCCGAATTCGCGGCGCAGTGCGGCGTGCACGGTGCGCAGAGTGTGTTCAAGGCTGGGGGCGGTGATCGCATCGGCCACCTCGCGCAAGGGCAGGTGGGTGGTGGCCAGGGCCACGCGCACGATGTCATTGGCCAGCATCATCACCACCTTCACTCCGGCCTGTTCGGCCAGCAGTTCGGTGGTGCCGCTGTAGGCGATGCCGCCCTGGTTGATGACCGCCTTGTGCACCGGGCCGGTGACCACACCGTGCAGTTCGCCGGACAGGCAGGCCTGGCCGGCGGCCAGCAGCGCGCTGATCACCGCGCCCGCGTTGGCGGGGTCGGTCTGGCCGAACCGGCTGGGGGCGGTGTTGGCGAGAGGACGCAGGCGCAGATCGCCCGGCAGGCGGGCCTCGGCATCTTCGGGCAGCAGCTGCAGGGGCAGCTTCAGCGCGGCCGCGGCGGCGCGCAGGGTATCCGGGTCGGCGAAGGCCAGCAGCCGGCAATCATCGCGCGGCTGCTGGACAAGGCGGACACACAGCTCCGGGCCGATCCCCGCCGGCTCGCCCGGTACCAGAGCGAGCTCGGGGCGCATCGGTCAGGGCTGCGGCGGGGTGGCGGTGTTCTCCGCGCGGTCACCGCTGCGGAAGCTGACGTAGGCTTCGCCCCGCAGTTCCTGCAGGAAGCGGTTGTATTCCTCTTCCAGCTTGCGGCGGCCGATGGTCTCGCGGATCTGGGCACGCTGGTTGTCGCTGGTCACGTCGGTCTGGCGGGTGGCCACGCGCTGCACGATGTGCCAGCCGGCATCGGTACGGAAGGGCTGGCTGACGCCGCCATCGGCGATGCTCTCGACCTGCTGGCCGAACGCCGGGCCGAAGGCATCGGCCGGGAACCAGCCCAGATCGCCGCCCTGGCCCTTGCTGTTGTTGTCTTCGGACGATTCCCGGGCCACGGCCTGGAAGTCGGCACCCCCGGCAATGCGGGCACGCAGGGTATCGATCTTGGCCTTGGCGGCCGCGTCGGTCTGGTTGTCGTCCACGCGCACCAGGATGTGGCGGCCGTGGAACTCGGTGACGGTGTGGGTGCCAGCGGCCGCAGCGGCATCACGCACTTCCACCAGCTTCAGCAGCTGGAAGCCGCTGGGGCCGCGGATCGGGCCGACCACGTCGCCGGCCTTCATCTGCTGCATCATCTGCGCGAAGGCGGCCGGGATCTCGTCCAGCGAACGCCAGCCCAGGTCGCCGCCTTCCAGCGCATTGGGGCTGTCCGAATAGCGTACGGCGGCAGCGTTGAAGTCCAGCTCGCCCTTGTCCAGCAGGGCCTTCACGCCGTCGGCCTTCTTCTGGCCGGTGGCGATCTGGTCGGCGGTGGCACCGTCGGGCAGCGCCACCAGGATGTGCGCCAGGTGGTACTGGTTGCCGGCGGTCGCCTGCTGCTTCAGGGCGGCGTCCACCTCGCCCTCGCTGACGCTGATGCGGCTCTGGGCAAAGCTCTGGCGCAGGCGCTGCACGGTGATCTCGTCACGCACCGAGGCGCGGAAATCATTGAAATCAATGCCGTCGTGGGCCAGGCGCTGGCGCAGGGCATCCAGGTTGGAACCGTTCTGCTGGGCGATGGAGTTCATCGCCTGGTTCAGTTCCTGGTCGCTGATGCGGATGCCGCTGCCCTGGGCGCGGGCGACCTGCAGCTTGACCAGCACCAGGCGTTCGAGCACCTGGCGGCTGAGCACGTCATCCGGTGGCAGCTGGTTCTCGCGGCCGGCGTACTGGGCCTTGATGTTGCTGATCGCGCGATCCAGTTCGCTCTGCAGGACCACGTCCTCATCGACGATGGCTGCGATGCGGTCCAGCGGCTGGGCCTCCTGGGCGATGACCTGCAGGGGGGCGGACACGCTGGACACCGCCAGCAGCGAAGCGAGTAGGACGGGGAAGCTCTTGGTCATGGGATCTGGTTTGGATCGTAGTCGTCCCGGGTCGCCCCGGTGTTGCTGGGCGGCACGAGGTAGAGGTCGTCGCGGTTGTACCCGAGGATAGCACGGCGCAAGGTGCGGTCCGTGTCCTGGCCCAGCGAGCTCAGGCCCTTGAGCACGAACTCGAGCTGGATGGAGTTGTTCAGTTCACCTTCGCGGTTGCGCACGTAGCGGCGGGCCACGGCGCGTACTGCCAGGCAGCAGCTGTCCCACTGCACGCCGCCGATGATTTCCAGCGGCTTCTTGTCCTGGATGGAGTAGTAGTAACGGCCCACCAGGCTCCAGCGCTCGTTCAGCGGGTACAGGAACGACAGGTCGGCCTGTTCCAGCAGCGTGCGCTGGTCCTTGGTGGCGTTGGCCGCCGCACCGGCGTTGATGCGGTAGCGGTAGCTCAGGTTGACCACGCCGTCGTTGGACATCAGGTAGCGGGCACGGACGCTGGCCAGATCCTCACGCTTGTACTTGGGGTCCCACTGGTAGGTGGCGCCCAGCGTCCAGCGGTCATTGATCATGTAGTTCGAATCGGCGATCCAGGCCGACTTGCCTTCCTCCACCGGCGCGCCGCCGGGGGTCACGGTCACCCGCGATTCGTCGAAGTACTGGATCTGGCCGATGGACGCCGAGAAGCGTTCCTTGCCCGTGGTCTGGTCGATGAAGCGGGTGCTGAGCGCCAGGGTCAGCTGGTTGGCATCGTTCTGGCGGTCGGCGCCGGTATAGCGCGAATCGCGGAACAGCTGGCCCCAGCTGAAGGTGAAGTCGCGGGTATCGAAGATCGGCAGGTCGTCCTGGTTGCGGTACGGCGTGCGCAGGTAGAACAGGCGCGGTTCCAGGGTCTGCAGGAACGACTTGCCGCCGATCCTGGTGTCGCGGTCGAAGAACAGGCCGGCATCCAGGCTGGCGATCGGCAGGCTGCGGGTGGGCGAGGTGTTGCCGCGCAGCTGCTCCGGGGTCGCGGTGGCAGGGTCGATGCCCTGCGAGCGCAGGATCTGGCCACGGATACCGTTGACACCGTCCACCAGTCCCCGGTCCAGCTGGTACGCCGTATAGCGGTAAGCCAGGGTTGGGGTGACATACCAGGCGGCGCCGCTGATCGGGAACGAGATCGACGGCTTGATGTCCAGGCGCGAACCGCCGCTGACCCCGATCCCATCGGTCTGTCGCGAGCCGGTGCGGGTGTACTGCAGATCTTCGCCGGCGCTGGCATCGTATTTGAAGTTCACGTCATCGTGGGTGAAGCGCACCGCCTCGGCGTACAGCGAGGTTTCCACCCACGGCAGCAGCGACTTGTCCCAGTTGAAGTACAGCCGCGGCTGGCGGTTGTAGGCCAGGGCGCGCTCGTCCAGCGTGTAGTCGGTCAGCTGCCAGCGGTCGGCCATGATGCCGGCCGTCCAGTCCTGGCCGGTGCCGTACAGGCCGATGGTGCTCTGCAGGTTGGACGCGGTGACGCCGACCAGGCGGTTGGCGAAGTCTTCGATGTAGCGCTCGTCGCTGACCCAGGCCAGGTTCGCGCGGGCCTGCCAGTGGCTGTCCACGTTGTGGTAACCGTTGAACATCACCCGGCCGCGGTCCATGTCGCGCAGCTTGTCGTTGGGAATGTAGCCGGTCAACAGCTCGCCGCGACCACCGTTGTAGAGATAGCGGAACTCGTTGTCGAGCATCAGCCCGCGCTGGCTCATGTAGCGCGGCATGAGGGTGTCGTCGTAGTTCGGCGCCAGGTTCAGGTAGATCGGCTGGGTGTAGTCGAAGCCATTGCGGCCGGACATGCCCAGCTGCGGGAACAGCAGGCCGGTCTTGCGGCGGTCGTCGATCGGGAACTTGAAGTACGGCGCCCACAGCACCGGCACCTTGCCGATGCGCAGCACGGCATTGCGGGCGGTGCCGAAGCCTTCATCGTTGTCCACTTCGATTTCCGGCGCCGACAGCTTCCACACCGGCTGCGAGGGATCGCAGGTGGTGTAGGTCGAACGGTGCATCTGGCCGACGGCGCCCTGCAGGTCGACCGATTCGGCATCGCCGTTGCCACGGCGCGACACCAGCTGGTAGCGGATGTCGGTGATCTTGTGGGTATCGCTTTCCTGGTTGCCCTCGGCCCGCTTGGCCACCATGCGGATCGAGCTGTCCTGGTAACGGACGTTGCCGTCGGCAATGTAGTTGCCGCTGTCGGTATCGAAGCTGAGCTTGTCGGTGCCGACGAACTGGTCGCCACGGCGCAGCGCCACGTTGCCCTGGTACTGCGGCACGGTGGTGGTGCCCAGCAGCTGGTCGCCTTCGATGTCGGTGGGCTGCTGCTCGCGCTCGGCGCTGGCGGCGGCCTTGTCCTGGCCGGGCACCGGGGTGGGCGCATCGGTGAAGGCGGGAATCACCTCGGTTGCCGGGCACAGGCCCCAGTTGAGCGGCTTGTCATCGGCCATCGCGGGAAGGCAGACGGCGATGCTCAGGGGCAGGGGAAGCAGGCGGAGGGCTCGGCGCACGCGGTTCGGATTCGGGCGAAAACGGACGGTAGATTGCCCCATCCGCTGCATAGGGGCAATGAAGGTTGCCGCCTGCTGCCGGTTCGGGTTCATCCAGCCCGCGGCCCGGACGTGCCTTCCAGCAAGGCCTGCACATGGGCCACGGTGCATTCGGACAGGGCCTGCAGGTCGTAACCGCCTTCCAGCATGGACACCACCCGGCCAGCGGCATGGCGGCGTGCCAGCGCATGCAGTTCGCGGGTGATCCAGGCGAAATCGTCGGTTTCCAGCATCAGGTCGGCCTGCGGGTCACGCAGGTGGGCGTCGAAGCCGGCCGAGATCAGCAGCAGCTGCGGACGGAAGTCGTCGATGGCCGGCAGCATCTCGTCGGCCCATACGTTGCGGAAGCGGAAACCGCCACTGCCCGGCGGCAGCAGGATGTTCATCAGGTTGCCGGCGCCACGGTCGCGGCGCAGCCCCGAATTGGGGAACAGCCCGGCCTGGTGGGTGCTGTAGTACGACACCCGGGCGTCGTGCTGGAAGATGTCCTGGGTGCCGTTGCCATGGTGGACGTCGAAATCCACCACAGCGATGCGCTCCAGGCCGTGGCGGTCGCGGGCATAGGCGGCGGCCACGGCGATGTTGTTGAGCAGGCAGAACCCCATCGCCGTGCTGCTGGTGGCGTGGTGGCCGGGCGGGCGCACCGCGCAGAAGGCCAGCGGGTCATCGCCGAGCATCACCGCATCGACGGCCGCCACGCCGGCGCCGGCCGCGTGCACGGCGGCACTGGCCGAACCGGGCGAGGTCCAGGTGTCCATGTCCAGCTGGCGCAGGGGCGCGGTCTGCGGCTGCAGCACGAAGTCGAGCAGGGCGCTGTCATGCACCCGGGTCAGTTCACCGAACTTGGCCGGCGGGGCCTGCCGCCACTCCAGCTGGCCGGGGAAGGCCTGGTGCAGGGCATCGAGCACCACCTGCAGCCGCTGCGGGCATTCGGGATGACCCGGGCCGGGGTCGTGCAGCAGGCAGGCGGGGTGCGTATAGACCAGCATCGGCGGTCAGCGCTGCCGGTGCTGCGGCTGCCACAGCGCCTCGCCGTGGCCATCAGCACGGGCCAGCACCCGCGACAGCACGAACAGCAGGTCCGACAGCCGGTTGAGATACTGCAACGCTTCGCTGCGCACGCTTTCCACCCGCGCCAGGGCGACGGTTCCGCGTTCGGCACGGCGCACGATGGTACGTGCGAGGTGGCAGCGCGCGGCGGCTTCGCCGCCGGCCGGCAGGATGAAGTCCTTCAGCATCGGCAGGTCCGCATTGTAGTGGTCCAGCTGCTGTTCCAGCGCCGAGACATCGGCGGCATGGATGGCGGCGTGGCCGGGCACGCAGAGTTCGGCGCCCAGGTCGAACAGCTGGTGCTGCAGGTGGACCACCAGCGCGCGTACGTCCTCCGGCAGTGGCGTGGCCAGCAGCAGGCCGAGGGCGGCGTTGGCTTCATCCACCGTGCCGTACGAGGCCACGCGCAGGTCGTCCTTGCCGACCCGGCTGCCATCGCCCAGGCCGGTGCTGCCATCATCGCCGGTGCGGGTGTAGATGCGGGAAAGGCGGTGCCCCATGCGACGCCTCAGTGATGGATGTCGCGGCGCGTCTGCTGCAGCTTCAGCAGCTGCTCCACGGCCAGTTGCAGGGCAGCGGCCAGCGCCACGTAAATAGCCGTGGTGCGCAGGTAGGGACCGAACCACTGTGCGTAGTTCTGCGCCCAACCGGCCACCGTCGGCTCGGCCACGTTGCGGGTGGTCCAGTAGAAGCCACCCTGTGCCAGCAGGTGGCACAAGGCCACCGATGCCACCAGCAGCAGGGCACCCTTGCCCAGGGTGGACCAGTGCGCGCCGCGGTAGTTGCGGCCCAGCAGCAGGCCGCCGGCCCACAGCGCGAAATACGCCGGCAGCAGCAGCCAATAGCCTGGCGAAACACAGTAGTGCTGCCAGAAGTCCAGCCCGCTGCTGCGGATGACGATCCAGTCCACCAGCACGGCGAACACCATCAGCAGGGGGAACGCCCAGCGCGTCCAGCGCGCCAAGTAGAAACCACCGATGAAGAACACCGCCCAGGACGCATCGGGGATGGTCGCGAAGTGGTTGACCCGGGTCGCCGCCAGCAACAGCACAAGCACGGACAGGACGAAGGCGCGGTTGGCGGTGTCGGACATGGCAGCGGGCCCGGAGCGGATTCAGCTTTCATTCTAGCCCGCCGCGCGGATCGGCGCAGGGTCCACTGGCGAGCGCGTATCATTGGCTCATGAGTGAACGACATGACGTGCTGATCGTCGGTGGCGGCCTGGTGGGAGCCAGCCTGGCCATCGCCCTGGACCGGCTGGGTCTGGAGGTGGGCCTGCTTGAGGCCAGCCCGGCCGGTGAACTGCCGGCCGTGTTCGACCAGCGCAACCTCAGTTTCGCCGCCGCCACCGTCAACGCACTGACCGCGCTGGGGGTGATGCAGAAGCTGGCGATGGCGCCCGGTCCGATCCGGCGCATCCATGTCAGCCGGGCCGGTGATTTCGGCCGGGTCCAGCTCGATGCCGCCGACTATGACCGGCCCTGGTTCGGCCAGGTGGTGGTGGCACGCGATTTCGGCCAGGCGCTGGAAGCCCGCCTGCAGGAACTGCCGCGCCTGCACCGTTACCGGCCGATGCGTTTTCTCGGCCTGGGTGAAGTGATCGACGGCCATCGACAGGTGCGCGTGGCTGACGAGGCCGGCGAGCGCGTGCTGCAGGCACGCCTGGTGGTCGGTGCCGACGGTACCGCCAGTGGCGTGCGCCAGGCGCTGGGTATCGACGTCGATCGTCATGATTTCCAGCAGACCCTGTTCGTCGCACGCGTGCGCAGCCAGCGTGCACCCGACGGCAGTGCCTGGGAGCGTTTCACCGACACCGGTCCGACGGCGCTGCTGCCGCGTGGCGATCGTCACTTCGGCTGCGTGCACGGCGTGGCCCGTGACCAGGCCGAGGCGGTGATGGCGCTGGACGATGCGGCCTGGCTGCAGCGCCTGCAGAGCGCTCTGGGCTGGCGTGCCGGCCGCCTGCTCGACTCCGGTGCGCGCAGCGCCTACCCGCTCATCCAGGTGCTGGCGCGCGCGCTGGCCGGGCAGCGTACGGTGCTGCTGGGCAATGCGGCGCAGACCATCCATCCGCTGGGTGCGCAGGGCTTCAATCTGGGCCTGCGCGATGCGCTGACCCTGGCCGAACTGCTGGAAGACGCCGCCGGCGATCCCGGCAGTGATGCCCTCCTGCAGGCGTATGTGGGCCGGCGTGAAGAGGACCGCCGGCAGACGGTGGCGTTCTCCGGTGGCCTGGCGCGGCTGACCAGCAATCCGGCGCCGCTGCTGAGGCCGCTGCGCAGCCTGGGTCTGGTGGCCGCACAGCGTTCCTCGGTGCAGTCGATGCTGGTCGGTGGGGCGATGGGCTTCCGCGGTGATGTGCCGCGCCTGTGCCGGGGAGAGGCCGCATGAGCCGCCGCATGCGTCTGGACGTGGCCGTCGTTGGCGGCGGCGTGGTCGGTGCCACCTGTGCGCTGGCCCTGGCCGATGCCGGCCTGGCGGTTGCGCTGGTCGAAGGACGCGAGCCAGCGCCGTGGCAGGCGGCACAGCCTGACCTTCGCGTGTTTGCCTTCGCCGCGGACAACGTGCAGCTGCTGCAGCGCCTGGGCGTGTGGCCGGCCATTGCCCAGGCCCGGGCCTGGCCGTACCGGCGCATGCAGGTATGGGATGCGGCCGGCGGCGAGGACCTGGTGTTCGACACCGATCGCTTTGGCCGCCGTGAACTGGGCTGCATCGTCGAGAACGGGCTGCTGCAGGACCGCCTGTGGGCGGCGCTGCCGGCGGCGGGCGTGCAGCTGCATTGCCCGGCACGGGTGGAAGCGCTGGAGCAGGACGAGGACGGCGTGCGCCTGCGCCTGGACGATGGTCGTCGCCTGGACGCGGCGCTGGCGGTGGCCGCCGACGGTGCCGAATCGACCCTGCGACAGCTGGCCGGGATCGAGGTCGAGCGCCACGACTACCACCAGCGGGGCGTGGTGGCCTATGTGGACAGCGAGCTGCCCAACCAGGCCACTGCGTGGCAGCGCTTCCTGCCGGGCGGGCCGCTGGCCCTGTTGCCGGTGGCCGAGCGGCGCAGTTCGATTGTCTGGACCCTGCCCGAAGACGAAGCCGCGCGCGTGCTGGCGCTGGATGACGATGCGTTCAACCGCGAACTGACCCGGGCCTTCGCCGCGCGCCTGGGTGAACTGCGCCTGGCCTCGCCGCGCGCCGCCTTCCCGCTGCGCCGCCAGCTGGCCCGTCATTACGTGGCCGGCCGCGTGCTGGCGCTGGGGGATGCCGCGCATGTCGTGCACCCGTTGGCCGGGCAGGGCGTGAACCTGGGCCTGCGCGACGTCGCTGCCCTGCAGCAGTGGCTGGCGCCGTCGGCTGAACGCCGCGGGCAACCGCGCCTGTCGCCGCAGCGACTGCAGCGCTGGGCGCGCGAACGGCGCAGCGACAACCAGATCGCCGCCTACAGCTTCGATGCGATCAACCGCCTGTTCTCCAACGACGAGATGCACCTGACCCTGGCCCGGGGCCGCGCGCTGGGCTGCGTCGGCAAGTGGCCGCCGCTGGTGCAGGCCTTCTGGAAACGCGCCGCCGGCGTGTAATGCAAAAAAGGGGACGGAGGGGATTAAGTCGTTTGTGCCACAAACGACTTAATCCCCTCCGTCCCCTTTTTCAATCGACCAACCAGCCGGCCAAGTCGGTGCGGTCCAACCTGCCGCGGTGCTTCACGTCCAGCGAAGTGAATTCATCGGCCAGTGCGGGGTTGGCCTGCGCTTCTTCGTGGCTGATGAAGCCATCGCCGTCCGCATCCAGCACGGCGAAGTGGATGCGGTACTGGCCGACGACGCTGGCCGGGCTGACCGAGCGCACGGTGACTGGGGTTTCACCCAGCGGCACGGCGATGTCGACGCTGCCGGTGACCCGGCCGCTGGCCAGCGACTGTTGGCGCACCACGCCACCGTCATCGTGCAGCGGCGCGCTCTGCGCCGGTTGGGGCAGCGCCATCTGCGCCGACGCAGCCGCCGGCAGCAGAGCCATCAGGAGTGGAATCAGTCGATAGTGCATGCAGTCGTGTTCCCGGTAGCGCCGGGCCATGCCCGGCGGACGTCACCCTCAACGCAGTGGCGAGGCCAGTACGGTGATTTCTTCACGGTCGTGGTAAAGCTGCTTGGCACGCACCACCAGCGGCTTGCCGGCCTGCTCCTGGAACAGGTCCAGGCACAGGCGTGTCTCATCCCAGCGCTTTTTCATCGGCAGCTTCAGGTTGAAGATCGCGTGCCTGCACCAGCCTTCGCGGAACCAGGTGGCCATGCGTTCGGCCACGCGCCGCGGTTGCTCGACCATGTCGCAGACCATCCAGTCCAGCGGCTGCTCCGGGTGCCAATGGAAACCATCGGCACGCAGGTGGTCGACCAGACCGGTGTCCAGCACGTGCTGGCGCAGCGGGCCATTGTCGATGCTCAGCACGTGCATGTGCTGGCGGGTCAGCACCCAGGTCCAGCCACCGGGTGCGGCGCCGAGGTCGGCCGCGCGCATGCCGGGCCTGGCCAGCGCCTCGCGCTCTTCCGGGGTCAGCAGGGTCAGCAGCGCTTCGTCCAGCTTCAATGCCGAACGCGAGGGCGCCTCGGGCAGCAGCTTCAGGCGCGGAATGCCCAAGGCCCACGGCGCGCTGTCGGCCGGGTCGGCCACGCAGACGAAGGCATGCGTGCCGTCGACGAACACCACATGCAGGCGCGGCAGGCGGGCGTTGGGCTTGTCGGACAGCTTGCCGGCCTTGCGCAGCGCCGGGCGCAACGCATTGCCGAACGCGCGCGCCAGCCCGGACAGCGGCTTGCCGGCATCCGAATCGGGATGCTCCACCCACAGATCACCGAAGCGCGGTGCATCGGCCAGCACCTCCAGCATCGGGGTGATGCGGTCGGCTGGATCCAGCTGCGGCAGTTCGGCCAGTACCAGCAGCTTCTGCCGCGCGAAGATCAGCTCGCGCCAGCGCAGGCGGGGCGCGAGCGCGGCGGCTTCGTCGCACATGAACAGCACGTAGCCATCATTGCGCTGGGTGCGCGCGTAGCCGGCGAAACCGGCTTCACCGGCGCGGAACTGCAGTTCGCCGGCCAGTTCGGGCTCGAAGCCCTGGCGGCACAGACACAGCAGGCCGACGCCGGCCTCAGTAACGGGCGCCATCACGCTCTCCGTAGGCACGCAGCACGCTGCGGGCGTCATCGCGGTTCAGGCCCTGCACCACCTCGATGCCACGCTTGTTGAGCTCACCGACCCAGTCGGCAGGCAGCGGGCCTTCGTCGAAGGGCGTCAGTTCCTCCACGTCGGCAGCACTGGCACCGATCAGCAGGCGGTCGATGCCGGCCCACACGGTGGCGCCGTAGCACTGGCAGCATGGCTGCGAGCTGGTGGCCAGGGTGACCGGCGACAGCACCGCGTTCAGGCGCGGGGTCTGCAGGCGCTGCTGGGCCAGCATGTACGCCATGTTCTCGGCATGCGCCAGCGAGGTCGCGTGCGGCATCACCCGGTTCACGCCCGCGGCGATCACCTTGTCTTCCGGCCCGAACACCACCGCACCGAAGGGGCCGCCACTGGCGTGCTCGACGTTCAGCCGCGACAGTTCGATGGCCAGCGCGACCTTGGCCTCGTCGCCCGGATAGCGACGATCCAGGTCGATCTGGTCGTGGATCCAGGCAGGAAGGGTCAGGTGGACTTGCGCGTACAGCATCGCGGGGTGCCTCGTGTGGCCAGGGAGAAGGGCAGGCGGTTCGGAAACCGGCGCGCAGTGTAGCGGCACCGGGGTGCACCGGGGGTGTCCGCTCAGTCGTCGATGTCGTTGCGGACGACGACGTACTGTTTGCGGAATTCCAGCCCGGCCTGCGGCCAGCGCGCGGCGTAGGCGCGCAGCAGGGGCAGGGCGGCCGGGAAGTCGTGGCCGTTGACGCGGCAGTCGGCCTCGCATTGGCCGTCGGCATCGCGCGAGGCAAACAGGCGGATGCCAAGGAACTGGCGGGTTTTCAGCAGTTCGTTGAAGGCTTCCAGGCTCTGGGTGAACAGGCAGCACGGGCAGGACCCATGGTCGCCTTCGCTGCAGGCGGCGGCCTCGTCGGCCGGTTCGCTGCGGTAATGCGCCAGCGGGCCCAGCACCACCGCGCGTGCCAGCGGGGTTCCGGTTTCCTCGGCGCCGTAGCGCAGGGTCAGCATCTGCAGTTCGGGGGCGTTGTCGGCACCGATGGCCGCCTGCAGCGTGGCCAGATCCACGCGTACCCAGTTCTCGAAGCCGGACAACGTGGCCTCCTTCTGGCTTTCACCGGCGGCGTGCTGGTACTCGAACAGGCCATCGGCGAACAGCTCGGGGTGGCGCGCCTCGATCACCGTGGACGTCTGCCAGCCGCCGTTGTCGTCGCGCCGCTCGGCGCCGACCGGGTGCGGGCTCAGGCGCAGGCCGCTGTCCAGCACCAGGGCGTCGCCCTCGATGCCGCAGGCGATGTCACGGCCCAGCAGTACCTGCTGCAGCAACGGAAGGAGGGCATTGGCGGGTGCAGTCATGTTCAAGGGCCTGCCTGTAGAGGTGGGTGGACAGCCAGGTGATGGCTGGCGTCAGCGGAGTGCGTCGCGCTCGGCACGATAGCGCTGGGCGTCGGCCTGCTGCTGCGGATCATCGCCGTGGTCGCGCAGCCAGGTGTCCAGCTCGCGACGATAGTCCGCACGGAAACCGGCATTGCCCGGGCTGAAGTGCAGCTTGCGTGCGGCTACCTCCACCCGTTCGCGCGCACGTGCGCGGGCCTGGGCGATGCCATGTGGCGATTCGTTGGTGAGGATGACGATGCTGCGCGGAAAACCGGGCGCGTACTTCACCACGAACGGCTGGTCCTGGGCCGGAATTCGGATCGCGTTTTCCAGCGGCCACAGTGATGCCGTGTCGGTATGGAAGACCACCTCCACATCGCGGCCATCGGCAGTGTGCACCACCGCTTCGTAGCGCCAGATGTAGCGGTCGTTGAGGGTCGAGCTGGTTTCCTCGGCCTTGACGATGACCGCCTCGCCACGCTCGCCGATCCAGTTCAACCACGCGGCGTTGGCGAACTGGCCGAGAAAGATGTTCAGCACTGCCAGCGGGAACATGGCGATGGCATACAGCGGGTTGCGCCGCCACCACGCCACCGCCCCGGCCAGCGCCATCAGTACCGGAAATGCCAGCAGCGCGTGCTGGGACAGGAACCAGAGCAGGGCCGAAAGAGCGGTTGTCATGGTCAGGGTCGTGCGGGCGCCGTCCTGGCGCCCGCGCAGGTCCTCAGGCCGACCAGGTGTCGCGCAGGGTCACGCTGCGGTTGAACACCGGCGTGGCTTCGGTGTGGTCGCGGCGGTCGGCGACGAAGTAGCCGGTGCGCTCGAACTGGAACGACTGTTCCGGGGCGGCGTTGGCCGCAGCCGGCTCGACATAGCCGGTGACGGTGCGGCGCGATTCCGGGTTGAGGTAGTCGCGGTAGGTCTTGCCTTCCGATTCGTCGTCCGGGTTGGGCACCGAGAACAGACGGTCGTACAGGCGGATCTCGGCCGGCACGCCGTGCACGGCGCTGACCCAGTGGATGGTGCCCTTGACCTTGCGGTTGGCGCCTTCCATGCCCGGGCGCGATTCCGGATCCAGCCAGCCGCGCAGCTCGGTGATGGTGCCGGCGGCATCCTTGACCACTTCATCGCAGCGGATGATGCCGGCACCACGCAGGCGCACTTCACCGCCCGGCACCAGGCGCTTCCAGCCCTTGGGCGGCACTTCGGCGAAGTCCTCGCGGTCGATCCAGACCTCGCGCGCGAACGGCACCTGACGGCTGCCGAAGCTCTCGTCCTTGGGGTGGTTGCTGAAGGTCAGCTGTTCTTCGTGGCCTTCCGGCAGGTTGGTCAGCACCAGCTTGACCGGATCGACCACCGCCATGCGGCGCGCGGCAGTGCTGTCCAGGTCTTCGCGCAGCGCGCCTTCCAGTACGCTGAAATCGATCAGCGAGTTCTGCTTGCTGATGCCCACGCGCTCGGCGAACAGGCGCATCGCCGCCGGGGTGTAGCCACGGCGGCGCAGGCCCTGCAGGGTCGGCATGCGCGGGTCTTCCCAGCCGTCCACCAGCTGCTCGGTGACCAGCGCCATCAGCTTGCGCTTGCTCATCACCGTGTAGTTGATGTTCAGGCGCGAGAATTCGATCTGGCGCGGCTTGGCCGCTTCGCGCGGCAGGCCGGCATCGACCAGCGGCTGGGTCAGGGCATCGTCATGGGCGAAATCGACGTTGTCCACGCACCAGTCATACAGCGGGCGGTGGTCTTCGAATTCCAGCGTGCACAGCGAGTGGGTGATGCCCTCGATGGAATCGCCCAGTGCATGTGCGAAGTCGTACATCGGGTAGATCGGCCACGCGTTGCCGGTGTTCTGGTGCTCGACGTGCTTGATGCGGTAAAGGGCCGGATCGCGCAGGTTGATGTTGCCGCTGGCCATGTCGATCTTGGCGCGCAGGGTGCGCGCACCATCGGGGAATTCACCGGCACGCATGCGACGGAACAGGTCCAGGTTTTCCTCGACGCTGCGGTCGCGCCACGGCGACGGGCGGCCCGGCTCGGTGAGGGTGCCGCGGTAGGCGCGCACTTCCTCGGCCGACAGGTCGCAGACGTAGGCCTTGCCCTGTTCGATCAGCTTCTCGGCGGCCAGGTAATAGGCCTGGAAGTAGTCCGAGGCGTGGCGCAGCTCGTTCCAACTGAAGCCCAGCCAGCGCACGTCGTCCTGGATGGCGGCCACGTACTCGGGGTCTTCCTTGGCCGGGTTGGTGTCGTCGAAACGCAGGTTGCAGACGCCGCTGAACTCACCGGCCAGGCCGAAGTTCAGGCAGATCGACTTGGCATGACCGATGTGCAGGTAGCCGTTCGGCTCGGGCGGAAAGCGGGTCTTGATCGCCTGGTGCTTACCGCTGGCCAGGTCCTCGCGCACGATCTGGCGGATGAAATCGCGCTTCTCGTGGCTGTCGGCGGGGGTCTCGGGGCTGGCGGGGGTGTGCTCGGACATGAGTCGGCGAAAGAGAAAGGCAGAAAGACCAACAGTTTAGCGCGTCAGGGGCAGGGCTGCCCGGTGCCGTCTGCGGTTGCCGGCCAGCGGCCGGCACTACCCCGCCCTCTGGTAGCGCCGGCCGCTGGCCGGCGAACCCACCGCCGGCATTCATCCCCCGGGCGTATGCTGGACCCCTGTCCCGGGGAGCCGCCGCATGCACATCGTGTACAAGGCCGACAATCTGTTCGACGCCCACCTGGTCAAGCACGCGCTGGAAGACGCCGGCATCCCGGCCTTCGTGTTCGGCGAGTCGCTGCTGGGCGGCATGGGCGAGCTGCCGTTGTTCGGCGTGCTGCGGGTCGGCATCCCCGACGCGGCGCGGCCGCAGGCGGAGGACATCGTGGCGGCGCTGGACTTGGGCCAGGGCCCGTCCGACCCCATTTCCGATGCAGACGATTGGGCCGGACAGCCGGCGTAGGAGCGCATCATGTTGGGAATCAGCCAGGGCATCCTCGGCATCGGCGCCTTCAAGCAGCGCCTGCCGCGCCCGGAAGAGGCGCTGCCGGGGCGCGACCAGCCGCTGCCACTGCACAGCAACCAGCACTTCGTGAACAGCCATCCGCTGAAGGACCGCTTTGCCGGCCTGCAGCAGATCCGCTTCGCGCTGGGCTGCTTCTGGGGCGCCGAGCGCAAGTTCTGGACCGAGCCGGGCGTGTACAGCACCTCGGTAGGGTATGCCGGCGGTGTCACCCCGAACCCTACCTACGAAGAGGTCTGCTCCGGCCTGACCGGCCACACCGAAGTGGTGCAGGTGGTGTTCGACCCGGCGGTGGTGGGCCTGGAGCGGCTGCTGCAGCTGTTCTGGGAAAGCCACGACCCGACTCAGGGCATGCGCCAGGGCAACGACACGGGCACCCAGTACCGCTCGGCGATCCATGCCACCGACCAGGCCCAGTACCGGGCCGCGCTGGCCAGCCGCGAGGCCTACCAGGCGCAGCTGGATGCGGCCGGTTACGGGCCGATCACCACCGAGATCGTGTACCCGGCACCGTCGTACTACTACGCCGAGGATTACCACCAGCAGTATCTGGCGAAGAACCCGAACGGCTATTGCGGCATCGGCGGCACCGGCGTGAGCTGCCCGATCGGGCTGGATGTGGAGGCGCCGCGCTGACGCGCGGTGGTCCGCCTGCGGCGGGCAGACGCCAAAGCCTGGTAGAGCCGACTGTTAGTCGGCTGAACTACAAAGCGGCTCTGGTTTTCTGCTGGTTGGGGGCGGTGTGGGTTGGCAGGACACGCCGTAAATCCGTCCATCTGATGGAAAAGAAGAAGGACGCGGCTTTCGCGGCGTCCTTCTTCTTTTCTGCTTCTGCTTCCTGTAGAGCCGAGCCATGCTCGGCTGCGAGCAAGCGAAGCGCGCGACCCGCGGTTGCTTTTCCTTCTTTCTTCCGTGGCGGGCGGCCACCGGAAACTGTCAGAGGGCGGGCGGGTTGGGTTCGCGGGAGTGTCCGCCGCATGGATGCGGCGGCCAAGCCTCCAGGGATGGATTCACGGCGTCTCCCGCGAACCCAACCCGCCCGACCCAGCGCGGCTGTTGCTCCGGTAGTCAGTCGACCAACGGTCGACTCTACCGAACAGGCCGCCACGAGGGGCTCAGCCGTTGGCCGGAATCACAGTTCCGAACGGATGCGTTCGCGCAGCGCCTGCAGATCCTTGGCAAACGCATCGATGCCCGTGGCCAGCTTCTCGGTTGCCATCGGGTCGGCCGCCAGATCCGATGCGAACTTCGCCGCGTCGATCGGGGTCACCGCCACGCCGTCGGCCGCACCGGCCACCAGCATGCGCGGCAGCTCGCCATGGTCGGCGTCCAGCTTCTCCAGCAGGTCCGGGGAAATCGTCAGGCGGTCGCAGCCAGCCAGCGCTTCGATCTGCGCAGTCGAACGGAACGAGGCGCCCATCACCACTGTCGGCGAACCGCGGCGCTTGAATTCGGCATACACGCCGCGCACGAACTTCACGCCCGGGTCTTCGTCGATGTTGGCCGGGGTCTGGCCGTTGGCCACGTACCAGTCCAGGATGCGGCCCACGAACGGCGAGATCAGGAACGCGCCGGCTTCGCTGCAGGCCAGGGCCTGGGTCGGGTTGAAGATCAGGGTCAGGTTGCAGTCGATGCCTTCGGCCTGCAGGATGCGCGCGGCTTCCACGCCTTCCCAGGTCGCGGCGATCTTGATGAGGATCTTCTCGCGCGGCACGCCGGCATCAGCGTACATCTGGATGAACTGGCGGGCCTTGGCCACGGTTGCGGCCGTGTCGTAGGCCTGGTCGGCATCCACTTCGGTGGACACGCGGCCCGGGACCAGGGTGCTCAGCAGCGCGCCGACGCCGATGGTCAGGCGGTCCGCCACGGCGTGCACCACGGCTTCGCGGTCGCCGCCCTGCTGTCGGCCCCAGGCCAGTTCGCGTTCGATAAGCTCGGCATAGACCGGCAGATCCAATGCCTTCTTCACCAGGGTCGGGTTGGTGGTGCAATCCACCGGCTGCAGGCGCTTGATCGCGTCGTAGTCACCGGTGTCGGCGACAACCACTGACAGTTCGCGCAGCTGGGACAGTTTGGACGGGGTACTCATTACGGCTCCTGGTGCAGGGAAATCGAATCGCGCGCAGTGCGCAGCGGGTGTCAGGGGCGGTCGTTGTGGACCGCAGTCACGCGCAGGCGCAGCTTGCGGGCGCCGGGCGCGTTCCAGTCGATGCTCTGGCCGATGGCCAGGCCAAGCAGGGCACTGCCGACCGGGGCCAGCACGGAAACCTTGCCTTCATCGACATTGGCTTCGCGGGGGAAGACCAGGGTCAGGACGTGCGTCTCGCCCGACACTTCATCTTCGCACTCCACGCGCGAATGCATCATGACGATGCCTTCGGGAATCTGGTCCGGCGCCAGCACGGTGGCCCGGTTGAGTTCTTCGGCAAGCGCGAGCGCGGCAGGCGTCTGGCTCAGCGCGGGCGAATCAAGCATGGCCTCGAGGCGGTCCATGTCGAAGGTCGACACAGTGATGGACGGCGGCAGGCCGCTGGCGGTGTTCATGGTGGTGCTCCTTGATTGAAAGCCATGCAAAAGGCGGCACCACCTGGCGCCGCCTGACTGTATTGTGGGGACAAATGCGGCCGGAATCGACTCCCGCCCTGGCGGCGGGTCGGCGCCACCGGCTCAGCCGTTCAGCAGCGGCCCGGACAGGGCCGCTGCTTCGCCAGCCGGCACGCCCTTGGCATCAAGGGTGAACAGCGCCTGCGGCAAACGCTTGAACTGGTCGGCCAGCTCCAGCAGGAAGCCATGCATGGCCGAGCTGCGCCGCCAGACCATGGCAATGCGCCGGCTGGGGCGACCTTCGCCGGTGAAATCGAGCAGGCGGATGTTGTTCGAGCGCGGCACCGGCGGCTGCACCGACAGGCTGGGCAGCAGGGTGATGCCGACGTCGGCGGCGACCATCTGCCGCAGCGTTTCCAGGCTGGTGGCGCGGAATTCGGATTTCTCGTTGGCACCGAACAGGCGGCACACTTCCAACGCCTGGTCACGCAGGCAGTGGCCGTCTTCCAGCAGCAGCAGCTTCTGGGTGGCCAGCTCCTGCACATCCAGATGTTCGCGCCGGGCCAGCGGGTGGCGGCCGGACACGGCCAGCAGGAAGGGCTCCTCGAACAGGAATTCGGTGTGCAGCTGGTCGTCGATGACCGGCAGCGCCAGCAGGGCGGCGTCCAGCTTGCCTTCGCGCAGGCGTTCCAGCAGGACATCGCTCTTTTCCTCGACCAGCAGCAGTTCCAGTTCGGGGAAGCGGTCGCGGATGCGCGGAATGACATGCGGCAACAGGTAGGGGCCCAGCGTCGGGAAGATCCCCAGCCGCACTGTGCCGGCTTCCGGGTCACGGCTGCGTCGCGCTGCTTCTTTCAGCTGCTCCACCTCGGACACGATCACCCGCGCACGCATCGCCGCTTCCTGCCCGGCCGGGGTAAGCATCACCTTGCGCGGTGCGCGTTCCACCAGCGGTACGCCCAGTTCCTCTTCCAGCTTGCGGATCTGCGTGGACAGCGTGGGCTGGCTGACGAAGCAGGAGGCGGCGGCCCGGCCGAAGTGCTTGTGATCGGCCAGGGCTACCAGGTATTTCAGATCGCGAAGGTTCATCGTAAGACCCCAAGGGTAACGGACCGGCTTACCCAGCAGGCAATGGTGCCCCCGATACCCTGGGAACGAATGATCAGGCCGCCTCGGCCACCGCGCCGCTGCCCTTGCTGACGGGCGAACGGATCAGGTGGTCGAAGGCGCTCAGTGCCGCAGTGGAACCGGCGCCCATGGCGATGATGATCTGCTTGTAGGGTACCGTGGTGCAATCGCCCGCGGCGAACACGCCCGGCAGGTTGGTCTGCCCGCGGTCATCGATGACGATCTCGCCACGCGGCGACAGCGCCACGGTGTCCTTCAGCCATTCGGTGTTGGGCAGCAGGCCGATCTGCACGAAGATGCCTTCCAGTTCGACCCGGTGGGCATCGCCACCAACGCGGTCCTTGTAGACCAGGCCGGTGACGCGGCTGCCATCGCCGAGCACTTCGGTGGTCTGCGCGCTGGTCAGCACGGTCACGTTGCCCAGGCTGCGCAGCTTCTTCTGCAGGACTTCATCGGCGCGCAGGCTGGAATCGAACTCCAGCAGGGTGACATGCGACACGATGCCGGCAAGGTCGATGGCCGCTTCCACACCGGAGTTGCCGCCGCCGATCACCGCCACGCGCTTGCCCTTGAACAGCGGGCCATCGCAATGCGGGCAGTAGGCCACGCCTCTGTTGCGGTACTGGTCTTCGCCGGGCACGTTCATCTGCCGCCAGCGCGCGCCGGTGGACAGGATGACCGAGCGCGACTTCAGCACCGCGCCGTTTTCCAGCTGCACCTGCACCAGGCCGTCTTCGCCGGCCGGCACCAGCGCGGTGGCGCGCTGCAGGTCCATGATGTCCACCTCGTATTCGCGCACATGCTGTTCCAGCGCGGTGGCCAGCTTCGGGCCTTCGGTCTCCTTCACCGAAATGAAGTTCTCGATCGCCATGGTGTCCAGCACCTGGCCGCCAAACCGTTCGGCGGCGATGCCGGTGCGGATGCCCTTGCGCGCGGCGTAGATGGCCGCTGCAGCGCCCGCAGGGCCACCACCGACCACCAGCACGTCGAAGGCGTCCTTGGCGGCGATCTTCTCGGCATCGCGCTTGCCGGCGTTGGTGTCCAGCTTGGCCACGATCTGTTCGAGGGTCATGCGGCCCTGGTCGAAGACTTCACCGTTGAGGTACACGGTGGGCACGGACATGATCTCGCGCTTCTCCACTTCCGCCTGGAACAGCGCGCCGTCGATGGCCACGTGCTGGATGTGCGGGTTGAGCACGGCGGCCAGGTTCAGCGCCTGCACCACGTCCGGGCAGTTCTGGCAGGACAGCGAGAAATAGGTTTCGAAGCGGTACTCGCCTTCCAGGTTCTGCACCTGCTCGATCAGCTCGGCGGTGGCCTTGGACGGGTGGCCGCCCACCTGCAGCAGTGCCAGCACCAGCGAGGTGAACTCGTGGCCCATCGGCAGGCCGGCGAACGTCAGGTGGATGTCCTGGCCCGGGGTGCCCAGGTCGAAGGACGGCACGCGGCCCTGGCCATCGCGCAGCACCTGCAGCGAGATGTTGTCCGACAGGCTTTCCAGGGTCTGCAGCAGGTCCAGCATTTCCTGCGACTTGGCACCGTCATCGGCGTGCGCGGTGATCTGGATCGGGCGGGTCACGCGCTCCAGATAGGTCTTCAGCTGCGACTGCAGGTTGGCGTCCAACATTGTCTTCTCCTGGCTTCAGGCAAACACGGGGCGTGGCACCGCTGGGAAAAGTAGCGGACCAGCGAGGGGGAGGGGTGAACCCAAGAGGGCAGCGCGGACCTGTGGAAGGGGCGATGCGGGCGCGGCCGTCTTGGGTTCACCCCCACGCCGGCGTGGGGCCGGCACGGGGATGAGGGGCACACCGCGGCGTGGGGCCGCGGCAGGCTGGTAGTGCTTTAGATCTTGCCGACCAGGTCCAGCGACGGGGTCAGGGTCTTCTCGCCTTCCTTCCACTTGGCCGGGCAGACCTGGTTCGGGTTGGCGGCGGTGAACTGGGCAGCCTTCAGCTTCCGC
>NZ_JBNNHG010000056.1:0-23183 GCF_050268705.1 Stenotrophomonas sp. NPDC077659
TCCATTGCTCATGGCAAGCGGCCAGTCGGGGAGAGGGAACCGCCTCCTGGATACGCCGGCAAGGGCTACCAGTTCGCGATGGACGCCAACCGCCAGGCGTTCAACGGCATCCTCGACAATTCCGATTCGCGCCCGTTCCTGTGGACGGTGATGGGCTGGGCCGGCATCCAGCGCTACGCCGTGGCCTGGACCGGCGACCAGAGCAGCAGTTGGGACTACATTCGCTGGCACGTGCCGACCTTGGTCGGTTCGGGCCTGTCTGGCATGGCCTACGCCAGCGGCGACGTCGACGCGATCTTCGGTGGCAGCGCCGAGACTTTCACCCGCGACCTGCAGTGGAAGGCGTTCACCCCGGTGCTGATGGGCATGAGCGGCTGGTCGTCGAACGCGCGCAAGCATCCGTGGTGGTATGACGAGCCCTATCGCAGCATCAACCGCGATTACCTGAAGTTGAAGATGCGCCTGACCCCGTACATGTACGGGCTGGTGCACGAGGCTGCACAGACCGGCGCGCCGCCGGTGCGTGGCCTGATGTGGGACAACCCGCGCGATCCGCACGCACAGGATGAAACCTACAAGTACCAGTTCCTGCTTGGCCGCGACCTGCTGGTAGCGCCGGTATACCGCAGCCAGGCCGCCAGCCGTGGCTGGCGCCGCGGCATCCACCTGCCGGCCGGCGGCTGGATCGATTACTGGGACGGCCGCCGCGTGCAGGCCGGTGCCGACGGCCGCCAGCTCGACCGCCAGGTGAACCTGGCCACGCTGCCGGTGTTCGTGCGTGCCGGTGCCATCCTGCCGATGTACCCGTCCATGCTGTTCGACGGCGAAAAGCCGCTCGATGAAGTGACCTTCGACCTGTACCCGCAGGGTGAATCGCAGTACACGCTGTACGAAGACGACGGCACCACGCGCCGCTACCAGCAGGGCGAGTCGAGCACGCAGCAGGTACGCGTGCAGGCCCCGGCGCAGGGCAGTGGCCCGGTGCAGGTGCAGATCGACGCGGTGCAGGGCAGCTACAACGGCCAGCTGGCGCAGCGCCGCTACGGCCTGCGCGTGCTCAGCCGGCAGGCGCCGCGTGCGGTGCAGGCCGCTGGCCGCGCGCTGCCGGCGCTGGCCGATGCCGCTGCGTTCAACGCTGCGGCTGAAGGCTGGTACTTCGATGCCGCCGAACGCCGAGGCACCCTGCATGTGCGTACCGCCAGCCAGGACATCCGCCAGCCGCTGCAGCTGCAGCTGGACTTCGCGGTTGCCGCCGCCGCTGCCGACGATGCCTATCCGGCGGCACCTGTACTCGGCCGCGAACTGCCGGCCGACAGCCTGCTGGTGGTCAACCGCCCGGCCGAAGAACCCGGCCATGCACTGGAAAATGCCTTCGATGATGACCCGGGTACCTGGTTCCGCAGCGTGCGCAACCAGGCCGTGCGCACTGGTGCGCATGAGTGGGTGATCGGGTTCGGTGAGCGGAAGATGATCGATGGCATCGACATCGCACCGCGCAATGACAAGAACTGGAAGCACGGCCAGGTACGCGATTACGAGGTCTACCTGGGCGACAGCAATGGCGAGTGGGGTGAGCCGATTGCCCGTGGCCGGCTGCAGCTGAAGGAGGGCGTGCAGCGCATCGACTTCCCCGCCCACGCCGGCCGCCTGCTGCGCTTCCGCGTGCTGAGCGTGCAGAACCCGGAAGGCGACGGCGCCAGCAGCACCGATCCGATGGTCACCGCTGCACAGGGCAGCGCCCGCGCCTTCGATGCCCTGCAGCCGCGTGATGTGGGCCCGATCGCCCTGTCCACGTTCCACATTCTTGAACACCCGACACCAGAACGGCCGGCCCAGCAGCGCTTTCTCTCGGAACTGCCGGTGCCGGCCGCGCTGGCCCAGCAGGTGCGCGCCGACCACGCCTTCCGTGGCGACGCCGGCATGCGCATGAACGGCCTGCAGTTCCGCCGTGGCCTGGGCGTGGGTGCCAACAGCCGCATTGACCTGCGCCTGCAGGGGGGCTGGCACCTGCTGCGTGCCGACCTGGGCATCGACGACGCCTGCCGCAATGCCGGTGGCCTGCAGTTCCAGGTCTGGGGTGACAACCACCTGCTGTATGACAGCGGCCTGGTGAAGGCGCCCGGCGTGGTCAAGCCGGAACTGGATATCCGTGGTCTTTCCACCCTGAGCCTGCGCACGCTGGGTGCGCAGGGCAGCCAACCCACCCAGGTCTGTGCGAACTGGGCCAACGCCGTGCTGATCGGCCAGGAGGGCGACTCGGCCAGCATCGTCGCCCCATGACCCCCACGTAACACCGCTCCTCCCCCGCCCATTCCGACTACGGCTTCCGAGCCGTGGCCCGGGAGCGTTTTGCCCGCCAATCGCTTTCGCGCCGCCCACCCGCCGCGCACCGCTGCCAGGAGAGAACCCCGATGTTGCCCGCCCGCCATGCTCGTCCGCCCTGTCGTTCGCTCGCCCCGTTGTCGCTGGCCATTGCCGGCGTGCTGCTGTCCATCGCCCTGCCTGCTGCCGCCCAGGACAGCAAAGACGCCGCCACGGACCTGGCCCGCATCGAAGTCACCGGCTCCAACATCCGCCGCACCGACGTAGAGACCGCCTCGCCGGTGCAGGTGATCAGCAAGCAGGACATCCAGAACATGGGGGCGCGCACGCTGCTTCAGGTGCTCGACAACCTGCCCGCCGCACGCCCGGCGCAGCAGGATTCGCGTTCGCTGTTCACCGGTTCCGATGGTGCTTCGCAGGCCAATCTGCGCGGCCTGGGCGCGCAGGGCACGCTGGTGCTGCTGAACGGCCGTCGCCTGTCCTACTACGGCGCACCGGCCGGTTTCCAGACCCAGTTCGTCAACATCGATGCGATCCCGGCCGCGGCCATCGAGCGCATGGAAGTGCTGACCGATGGCGCGTCGGCGGTGTACGGCACCGACGCGGTGGCCGGCGTCATCAACGTGATCACCAAGCGCAACTTCCAGGGCGCGGAGATCAACTTCACCAACGACACCTCCTCGCGCATCGATTCCTACGGCGAGCGCCAGGCCAGCATTACCGCTGGTTTCGGTGACCTGACCGAAAACCGCTTCAACATCTACGGCGCGGTGAACATGTACCGCCGCGATGCGATTCCGCTGAGCGATTTCTACGACAAGCGCCCGGACCAGTACTACGTCAACAACCCGAATTATCTCAACAACCTGCGCCTGGGCGTGGGCAGCAAGCCGGGCGAGTTCAACCCGGGCAGCTACTTCGCCTTCGATCCGGTGACCGGCCGCCGTGTGCAGGAAGCTGCACCGGGCTGCAGGAACGTGCTGACCAGTGAAGCGGCCGGTCCGCGTTGCGTCTGGGAAACCTGGATGAACAACGAAATCGATGCCGGCGCCAAGTCCGAGCGCAATACCGCCTACCTCAACGGCACCTTCCTGGTGGGCGACAGCACCGAGATCTTCGCCGAGGCGACCTACACCGACATCGACCTGCGTGCCAACGGCGGCACGCCGCGCACCTACGGCACCACCACCGGCAACCCGACCAGCTGGTTCTCGCGCAACACCGGCAACACCGTCAACCAGTTCCTGTACCCGTTCCTGGGCCCGAACAACGAGTACAACCACGCCAGCCCCGAACTGAAGGCGATGATGGGCGGGGTGGTCGGCCTGCAGTACCTGCTGCAGGATGCCGGCGCCAACTACTTCGGCCAGCGCAACACCGACAAGAGCTACCGGGTGCTGGCCGGTGCGCGTGGCAATGTCGGTGACTGGAACTGGGAAACCGCGTTCGCCAGCGCTGGTACGCACTCCACCACCTACCAGACCATCAACGTCAACCTGAAGGGCTTCGAGAAGGCCTTCGGTCCGTACTCGGTGGACCCGGGCACCGGCCGGGTCATCATTTCCGACCACCCGGCGTATAAGTTCGGCGAGATCAGCGAGGCCAACGCCGCGCTGATCCGCGAGGCCTTCCCCACCTTCGACATCCAGTCCTGGACCCGCCTGCACACCCTGGACGGCAAGATCGAAGGCCCGCTGTTCCAGCTGCCCGCCGGCGAGATGCGCGCGGCCTTCGGCTTCAACGCCAGCCGCGAAACCTTCTATACCCCCGGCAACGCCGATGCAGCCGCCGGCCTGATCACCCAGCAGGGTGGTTCGTGGTTCGACGGTGCCCGCAACACCTATGCGCTGTTTGCAGAGACGGTGGCGCCGATCACCGACAAGCTGGAACTGGATGCGGCGCTGCGCGTGGACAAGTACCCGAACTTCAGCGCCAACGTCGCGCCGAAGATCGGCTTCAAGTACCAGGCCTTCGACCAGCTGATGCTGCGCGGTACCTACTCCACCGGCTTCCGCGCGCCCAGCCTGGCCGAGTCGGGCAGCGGCGGTGTGTTCGCCCAGCTGGGTGGTTACCGCGATGAAGTGCGCTGCGCCGAGACCAACGCCATCGCCAACCTGCTGCTGAAATCGCAGCGTGCCGGTGACGTGGATCTGGGCAAGGGCCTGCTCAATGCCGACTGCAGCCGTACCGTGGCCCGCATGACCCAGCCCAACCAGGACCTGAAGCCGGAAAAGGCGAAGATCGCCACGCTGGGCTTCGTCTACGAGCCGGCCAGCTGGTTGTCGGTGTCGGCGGATTACTGGTTCATCTACCGCAACAACGAAATCGTGGCCCCGGATTTCAGCCGCGAGACCGACATCATCTCGTCCTCGCGCTCGCCGATCACCGACGCTGACCGTGCCAACCTGGCCCAGCTGGCGGCGATGTGTGCCGACCCGGCCAGCGGCGTGGCCTGCCCGGGCGTGCTGCCCAGCTACAGCGTCGGCAACGTGGCCAGCGTGGTGGGCCAGTACAAGAACCGCGGCAAGACCCTCATCGACGGCTTCGACGTGGATGCCCGCAGCCGGTTCTCGCTGGGCGAGTGGGGTGGGCTGAACATCGGCCTGGCCGCCACCATCGCCAACCGCAACCGCTACTACCTGGATGATGAGAGCGGCTGGTACTACGGCGACGTGGTGGGTTACTACAACAACCCGCGCCTGCGTGCCACGCTGAATGCTGACTGGACCTACAAGCAGGTGACCACCAGCATGTTCGTCAACTACGTGGGCGGCACCAGGTGGGCCTACGACCGCGTGGACGAAGTGGACAACAACAAGGAGACCTGCACCGCCGGCTTCCTGGCCCTGGAGGCCAGCAAGTGCGATGGCGCACCGTCGTGGTGGACGGCCAACCTGAGTGTCACCTGGCGCCCGGATGATGCCTGGAACCTCAGCTTCACGGTCAAGAACCTGTTTGATCGCCTGCCGTTCTACGATCCCAACAGCTTCCTGGGCGATTCCAGTGATTACGCCACCATCTTCGGCCGCGGCTACAGTGTGACCGTCGGCTACCGGTTCAAGTAATTCCGTTTGCGTGACCCGCGGGCCGGCTGCGGCCGGCTCGCTGCCAAGAGGAGAGATGTTTGCCATGAAGCGTAGGGAATTCATCGCGGCCAGTGCCGCTGTCGCCGCCAGCAGCCTGCTGCCGCAGACCCCGGCATGGGCACGTGGACGGAAGGTGCGCCTGGCCCTGATTGGTACCGGCATGCGCGGCCTGGTGCTGCTGAAGGAGCTGGTGCGCCGCGACGATGTGGAGGTGGCCGCCCTGTGCGACATCGAACCGATCATGCTCGGCCGTGCCATGGACATGGTGGCCAAGGCCGGCAAGCCCGCACCGAACACCTACGGCCAGGACCGTGACAGCAACACCTGGAAGCGCCTGCTGGAACAGAAGGGCATCGATGGCGTGATCATCGCTACCCCGTGGGAGTACCACGCGCCGATGGCGATTGCCGCCATGCAGGCCGGCGTGGCCGTGGGCTGCGAAGTGGTGGCGGGCATCACTTTGCAGGACCACTGGGACGTGCTGAAGACCCAGCTGAGCACCGGCACGCCGTACATGCTGCTGGAGAATGTCTGTTACCGCCGCGACGTGATGGCTGCGCTGCAGATGGTGCGCCAGGGCCTGTTCGGCGAGCTGGTACACCTGCAGGCTGGTTACCAGCACGACCTGCGTGGGGTGAAGTTCAATTCCGGTGACCCCAACCAGCCCTACGACAGCGGCGTGGAATTCGGTCCCAAGGGCTGGAGCGAAGCGCGCTGGCGCACCGAGCACTCGGTGCAGCGCAACGGCGAGCTGTACCCCAGCCACGGCATCGGCCCGTGCGCGATGTACACCGGCATCAACCGTGGCAACCGCTTCACCCACATCAACGCCTTCGCGACCAAGGCACGCGGCCTGCACGACTACACCGTGGCCAAGAGTGGCGGCACCACCCACCCCAGCACCAAGGTGAAGTTCAAGCTGGGCGACATCGTCACCACTACCCTGGCCTGCGAGAACGGCGAGACCATCCTGCTGCAGCACGACACCTCGCTGCCGCGGCCGTACTCGATGGGCTTCCGCGTGCAGGGCACCAAGGGCCTGTGGATGGACGTGAACCAGTCGATCCACATCGAAGGCCGCAGCCCACCGCACCAGTGGGAAGCGTTCAAGACCTACCAGGACCAGTACGAACACCCGCTGTGGAAGCAGAACGCCGACACCGCCGCCAGCGCCGGCCATGGCGGCATGGACTGGTTCGTCATCCATGCCTTCGTTGAGGCGCTGAAGGCCAAGGCACCGATGCCGATCGACATCTACGACGCGGTGACCTGGAGCGCGATCACGCCGTTGAGCGAGCAGTCGATTGCCAACGGCTTCCAGACGCTGGAATTCCCGGATTTCACCGCGGGCGCGTGGAAGCAGCGCAAGCCGATCTTCGCCTTCGACGGCAAGTACTGACCGGCTTTTGTAGAGTCGAGCCATGCTCGACTGCTTTCAACGCAACGCCGGGCCATGCCCGGCGTTGCTGGCGGATCCCCTGTAGAGCCGAGCCCACGCTCGGCTGCTGTCCTTGTCGCCTCCATTACACTACGGCCCACCCCACCGGCGGAGCCCCAACCCATGCCATGGCAGAAGATCATTGACCTGCCGGATCAGCGTTTCATCGGTCCGTATGGCATCGAGTACTGGCGCATCCACGAAGGTCAGGTCTTCCACCAGGGGCGGTTGCTGCGCAAGGCCGACGCGGCCAGTTTCGAGTTCATGCCGGCGCACCACTTCATCGGCCGCGATGCACACGCGGTCTACCACGCGTGGACGCGGCTGCCTGCCATTGATCGCGACAGCTTCCGCCAGTGCGGCGCGTACTGGCTGGATGACCACGCCGTCTACTTCGAGTACGAGACTTCGCTGAAGGCGCTGCCCGGGTCGGATTGCACGACGTTCCGTGATCTCGGCGGCGGCTATGGTGCAGATGACGAGGGGGGCTGGTACTGCGGCCGGCGGATGAAGCACTGCCTGCGTGGTGACCTGCTGCAGGGCGTGCCGCAGGAGCCGCTGTACGCCTTCGATGACAGCAACGTCTACTGCGATGGCAAGCCGTTGCCCGGCGTGGATCGCGCGCGCTGGCGGCTGCTGGGCGGGTACTTTTCGGGCGATGGCAGCCGGATCTACTACCTGGAGCGGAAGCTGCCGAGGGTGGATGCGGGGTCGTGGCGGAGGCTGGAGGGGAGCTGGTCGCGGGATGCGACGCAGCTGTTCCACATGCATCTGGTGGAGAAGGATGCTGGGGTGCGGGCATTGTATGGGGTTGCTGCAGCACCCTGAAATACAGGAAACAGAGGGCCGACGGAAGAAGAGAACATGGTGGAACTCCACGCCGACAGCGTGGTGTTCCACTCAAGACAGGATGAGGCGAGCTTCTTCGCGTGGCTGCAGCAGCTGCCCTGCGTGGTGGATGTGGCAGGGAAGGGGCGGATCATCCACATCCAGGTGGCGCGCCACCGTGTTGATGAGGAAGCGCTGAGGGAGCTGCTGGCGTTGTTCCACCGCTATGGGGTGGACATGCGGCAACTGCGGGTATTTGACGAGCGGCGCTTTGCCGACTGGTTCAGTGGACGGCAGGCGTGGTGGCATGCAGCGGTGTTCGGGCGCCCCGGATGAACGGGCGCGGTTGAATGAGACGGGAAGGGGGGGCTGACAGCTACTGCTCAACCGCGCTGTAAGGCGGTGACAGGGGGAAGATGGCGCGCCCGGAGGGATTCGAACCCCCGACCAATGGCTTCGGAAGCCACTACTCTATCCGGCTGAGCTACGGGCGCGTTGTTCTGCCACAACCGGATTGCCCGGTGGTGGCAGGGGATTCTAACGGACTCCGCGGCAAAAATCTGCCCTGTCAGGCGGATCAATGGCCTGCCGGGGCGGGGCGCTTCACTGTCCAATGCCCCGAAGTCAGTCGTTTCCGAACAGATCCCGGGTATAGACCTTCGCGGACACGTCGGAAATTTCCGGTGACAGGCGATTGGCCAGGATCACGTCACACTCGGCCTTGAAGCGCTCCAGATCATTGATGACCCGCGAGTTGTAGAAGTGTGGTTCCTGCAGCACGGGCTCGTGGACGACGACCTCGATGCCCTTGGCCTTGATGCGCTTCATCACACCCTGGATCGCAGATGCCCGGAAGTTGTCCGAGCCGGATTTCATCACCAGGCGATAGATGCCAACTACCTTGGGCGAGCGCCGGATCACTTCATCGGCAATGAAATCCTTGCGGGTGCGGTTGGCTTCCACGATGGCGTGGATCAGGTTCTGCGGCACATTGCTGTAGTTGGCCAGCAACTGCTTCGTATCCTTTGGCAGGCAGTAGCCGCCATAGCCGAACGAAGGGTTGTTGTAATGGCTGCCGATGCGCGGATCCAGGCTCACGCCATCGATGATCTGGCGCGTGTCCAGTCCGTGCGACGCAGCGTACGTGTCCAGCTCGTTGAAATAGGCGACGCGCATGGCGAGGTAGGTGTTGGCGAAGAGCTTGATCGCCTCGGCCTCGGTGGAATCGGTAAACAGCGTGGGCACGTCCTGTCTCACCGCACCTTCCTGCAGCAGGTCGGCAAATGCTTTCGCACGCTCCGAGCGTTCACCCACGATGATGCGGCTGGGGTGCAGGTTGTCGTACAGCGCTTTGCCTTCGCGCAGGAACTCCGGGGAAAAAATGATGTTGTTGGTGCCGAAGCGCTTGCGAAGCTCGTCCGTGCAGCCTACCGGGATGGTGGACTTGATGATCATCACGGCGTCGGGGTTGATTGCCACGACAGTGCGGACAACGGACTCCACCGACCCGGTATTGAAATAGTTGGTCTGCGGATCGTAGTCCGTGGGCGTGGCGATGATCACGAATGCGGCGCCAGCGTAGGCGTCCTTGGGATCAAGCGTCGCCCGCAGATTCAGAGTCCGCTGCGCCAGATACTCCTCAATCTCGCGATCCTCGATCGGCGCTTTGCGGGAGTTGATGAGTTGGACGCGGTCTGCGTCGATGTCGAGCGCGACCACCTCATGGTTCTGCGCAAACAGAACGGCATTGGAGAGGCCGACATAGCCGGTGCCGACGACGGCGATCTTCATCTGAATTCCTTTTGCAGCCAGCGAAGCCTTTGGGGGAGACCGACCCGGCCGGATGGGCCCAGGCAAGGGTCGCAATATTACTACACGCACCTGAACTGCCCGGACTGCACTGCTCTCCCTCCAGCGCAGGAGTATCCTATCGCCATGGCTGACACCCCTCTTTCCGCGCCGCATCCGGCGCCGACGCCGCGCTGGCGTCTCTACTGGACCCTGATGCGTGCTGATCGCCCGATCGGCACGCTGCTGCTGCTGTGGCCCACCTGGTGGGCGCTGTGGCTCGCTGCCGGCGGCCTGCCGCCACTGTGGACCCTGTTCGTGTTCACCGCGGGCGTCTGGTTGACCCGCTCGGCAGGCTGCGTCATCAACGATTACGCCGACCGCTGGCTGGACCCGCACGTGGAGCGCACCAAGGCGCGCCCGCTGGCCACCGGCGCGATCAGCGGCCGCGCGGCGCTGGCGCTGTTCGCGGTGCTGATGCTGGTGGCGTTCGGCCTGGTGCTGACCCTGAACTGGCTGACCATCGGCCTGAGCTTCATCGGCGTGTTTCTGGCGGCCAGCTATCCCTACCTGAAGCGCTACACCCACCTGCCGCAGGTCTACCTGGGCCTGTCCTTCGGCTGGGGCATCCCGATGGCTTTTGCCGCCGTGCAGGGCGAGGTGCCCATGCTGGGCTGGCTGCTGTACGCGGGCAACATCCTGTGGTCCACCGCCTATGACACCTGGTACGCCATGGTCGACCGCGAGGACGACCTGAAGATGGGCTCGCACTCCACGGCCATACTGTTCGGTGAGCTGGACCTGGTCATCCAGGGTGTGCTGTATGCGCTGTTCCTGGCCACGATGGCCCTGGTGGGCGTGCGCGGCGGGCTGGGCGGGTATTACCTGGCCGGCGTGGCAGTTGCTGCAGTGCTGGTGGTGTACGAATTCTGGATCTGCCGCAACCGCGAGCGCGGCCCGTGCTTCAAGGCCTTCCTGCACAACAACTGGGTGGGTGCGGCGCTGTTTGCCGGCATCGCGGTGGATCTGGCGCTGCGCTGAGAATCGCAGCCGAGCGTGGGCTCGGCTCTACAGGGGCCAACCCCGGAACCGGATATCCGTAGCGCCCGAGCCCATGCTCGGGCGGCGGCGCATGGCGCCGGACTTCCAGCCCCCCTACGACCAATAGGTGGCTGACAGCCCGCACCCCACCGCCCAGAATCGGTCCATCGAACCTGGGAGGGTAGGCGATGGCCTCGTCAGCAACGGCAGCAGTACAGGACGGCTGGATGGCGCGCGCAGCGCTGCGCTCGGCCGCCTGGGCGGAAAAGTGGTTCCCCGATGCGTACGTGTTCGCGGTGCTGGGCGTGATCATCGTCGCGCTGGCGGCGATGGGCTTCGGCTCGACCCCGCAGGCCACGGCCAGTGCGTTCGGCGACGGCTTCTGGAGCCTGATCCCCTTCACCATGCAGATGGCCTTCGTGGTCATCGGTGGCTATGCGCTGGCTACCGCGCCGGTGGTGGCGCGTTTCATCGATTTCCTCGCGCGGGTGCCGCGCACCGGTCGCGGCGCCGTGGTCTACGTCGGCCTCGTCAGCATGCTGGCTTCGCTGCTCAGCTGGGGCTTCTCGCTGGTTTTCGGTGGCCTGCTGGTACGCGCGCTCGCCCGCCGCGCCGAACTGCGCATGGATTACCGCGCTGCCGGTGCGTCTGCTTACCTGGGCCTGGGGGCAGTCTGGGCGATGGGCCTGAGCTCGTCGGCCGCACAGCTGCAGGCCAACCCGGCCAGCATGCCGCCCGGCCTGGTGGAAATCACCGGCGTGCTGCCGTTCACCGAAACCATCTTCCTGTGGCAGTCGATCGCGCTGACCGCCGTGCTGATCCTGGTCTCGCTGCTGATTGCGTGGCTGACCGCACCGGCCGCAGTCAGTGCGCGCACCGCCGAGGATTTCCCCGGTGCCGCACAGGCCGAGCCCGAGCCGCTGCAGCAGCGCACGCGCCCGGGTGAATGGCTGGAATACAGCCCGCTGCTGACCGTGCTGCTCTCGCTCCTGGCCTTCGGCTGGCTGTTCAACGAGTTCGCCAACAAGCCCATAGTTACCGCCATTGCCAACCTCAACACTTACAACTTCCTGTTCATTTCGCTGGGCCTGCTACTGCACTGGCGCCCGCGCAGCTTCCTCAACGCGGTGGCCAAGGCGGTGCCCAGCACCACGGGCGTGCTGATCCAGTTCCCGCTGTACGGCGGCATCGCGATGATCCTCACCCACGCGGCCGGTGGTGATGGGCAGACCCTGGCGCACCGCCTGTCCAGCCTGTTCGTGCACGTGGCCAGCACCGATACCTTCGCCCTGGTGATGGGCATCTACTCGGCGGTGCTGGGCTTCTTCGTGCCGTCCGGTGGCGGCAAGTGGATCATCGAAGCGCCGTACGTCATGCAGGCGGCCAACGAACTGAAGGCGCACCTGGGCTGGGCAGTGCAGGTCTACAACGCCGCTGAAGCGCTGCCGAACCTGATCAACCCGTTCTGGATGCTGCCGCTGCTGGGCGTACTCGGCCTGAAGGCCCGGGACATCGTCGGCTTCACCTTCATCCAGCTGCTGGTGCATATCCCGCTGGTGCTGGGCCTGCTGTGGCTGCTGGGCATGACCCTGACCTACGTGCCGCCGGTGATGCCGTAGCGCCTGTGGGGTTGCAGAGCCGAGCCCACGCTCGGCTGCCTGCAACGGCCAGCCGAGCATAGGCTCGGCTCTACATCAGCCCGTAGCCTGCTTCTCGATCTCTGCCTTGCGCAGAAGGAATCGTTGCACCTTGCCACTGGGCGTCTTCGGCACCTGTGCCACGAATTCCACCTGGCGCGGGTACGCATGTGCGGACAGGCGATGGCGCACGTGCTGCTGCAGTTCGTGCGCCAGCGCGTCGCTGCCTTCGAACCCATCGCGCAGGATCACGAACGCTTTGACGATCTCCGTCCGGTCCGGATCCGGCACGCCGATCACCGCCACCTCGGCCACGGACGGATGCTCCATCAGTGCGCTCTCCACATCAAACGGGCCGATGCGATAGCCGGAGGAGGTAATCAGGTCGTCAGAGCGGCCGATGAAACTGATCGAGCCGTCGTCCTCGCACTCCACCGAATCACCGGTGCGGTAATAGCCATCGGCGATGGCCGGCGTGGACGCCTGGTAGTAACCGCTGAACCACATGATCGGGGACTGCTTCAGGTCCACTGCGAGGATACCGGGCGTGCGCGGTGGCAGCTCGCGGCCCTGTTCGTCCAGCACTGCGACGCGGTAGCCCGGCATCGCGAAGCCTGATGACCCCGGCCGCACGCTGTGGGCGAGGGCGTGGTGGTTGTTCACCACCATGCCGGTTTCGGTCTGCCCGTAGTGGTCCAGCACAAGGGTCTGCAGATGTTCGGCAAACCAACGGGCGATCTCCGGGTTCAAGGGCTCACCGGCGCTGCTGACCACGCGCAGCTGGCCCTTGATGCCGGCGCTGGCCGCTGGCCCGGCGGCGATGATCTGCCGGTAGGCGGTGGGCGAGCCGGCCAGGTTGGTGACGCCGAGCTGGGCGATGATGGCGTTCAGGCCCTGCACGCTGAAACCGGCTTCGCTGAAGGTGGTGGTGTGCCCGAGCAGCAGTGGGCCGATCACCGCGTAGTACAGGCCATAGGCCCAGCCGGGGTCGGCGATGTTCCAGAACACATCGTCGGCGCGCAGGTCCACGGCCAGTTCCATGTAACTGGCAAAGGCCATCATCGCGCGCAGCGGCACGGGCACGCCCTTGGGGCTGCCGGTGGTGCCGGAGGTCGACAGCAGGGCCATCAGCGCATCGCCCGGCAGCAGCACCGGCTCCAGCGTCGGTGCGGCCGCAGCAGTGGCTGCGCGCCAGTCGATGTCACCGTCGCGCAGTACGTGGCCTGGCGCCAGCACGGTGGCCACCGGCGGGCAGGCATCGAGTTCGTCCAGTTTGCTGCGGTGGACGCTGTCGGTCACCACCAGCCGGGTGTGGCCGGTCTTCAGGCGGCTTTCGATGGCCTTCGGGCCGAACGCGGTGAACAGCGGCTGGTAGACCGCGCCCAGGCGCCAGGTACCGAGGATGGTGGCCAGCAGATCCGGGGTGCGCGGCAGCAGGCCCGCCACCACATCGCCCGGGCCGACGCCGGCCGCACGCAGCACCTGCGCGACGCGCGCGGCGGCATCGCGCAGGTCATCGAAGCTGTACAGATGGAGCCCGCCCTGCGCGTCGATCCAGCGCAGGGCCAGTCGGTCGTTGCCGCAATAGCGGTCGCAACATTCCACACAGGCGTTGATGCCCTTGTCCAGACGGCCCTGGAAGCGGCTCTGCCAGTGCGCGATATCGAAGCGGTCGCGGGCTTCATCGTAAAGCGGGCGTTCTGCGTTCTGCGGGGCCATGTGCGTCTCCGGCGGGTGTCCGCCTGACCATAACGGTGCGGCGCGCGGCGGCAAATGGGACCTTGGGTGTAGGCCGTCATGCGCGCGTGACGGCAACGGGAGCTGCTGAATACGGACACTGCGGTGCCGGCATGAGCATATGCAGATATCGCATGAATCCTTCAGGGGCTTGTGCCGCAAGGGGATGAGGGCCGGTTTCGCCACCCGTGCACGCCAGCCTAGCTGCGTTGCAACGCGTGGTTAACCTTCGGCTGCAGAGGATGGCCCCGTCCACCGCATTCCGCGCGTGGCTTCGGAGATACGGACATGGCACAGCAGAACCAGCAGAACCAGAAGGGTCAGCAGAACCAGCAGGATCAGCAGCAGGGTCGTGACCAGCAGCAGCAACAGCAGCAGGATCAGCAGAAGCAGGACCAGCAGAAGCGCAACCAGCAGCAGGGCAGCCAAGACGAAGAAGAATGACCCCGGCTCCCGCCAGGTCTGAACATTGAAGCCCCGCCGCGCGCGGGGCTTCGCTGTTACAGCGTACCGACGCGTTCGAGCACCGCGCTGGCGGCCATGTCATTGGGATTGGTGCCAGGCAGGCCCTGTGGCACGTCCATGCCCATGCCCCGGTACAGATCCACCCAGTGCTGGGCGATCTCCCCCGTCTGCGGGTTGCGGAAATTCATCGGCTGCAGCGCGAACACGCGGTGCGCGCGGAAGGCACGCTCGATGAAATCCGAACAGTAGTAGCTGTCCTCGCTCAGCACGTAGGACGTGTTGTACGGCTTGCCCAGCATCGTGCGTGCTTTGGCGACCGCATCGGTGATGGCACCGGCCGGCGCCGCACGCAGCCGGTAAACGACGATCTGCCGCTGCTTGGCACGCGCGTCGCGCTGGAAGTCGAGCAGGGTCTGCTGCCGTGAGCCCTTCTCATCGGCATGCAGCACCTGCCAGCCGTGCGTACCGGCAGCCACCAGGGCCACGTGGTCGAAGCTGGTCGCGCCCTGCGTGGCGGTGGCATCGTCGATGGCCGCACTGAGTCCGCTGTGCCCGGCGGTGACGAACAACAGGTCGCCTTCGCGGACCTGCACGCTGGCGGCCAGCGCAGTGGAGAACGGAGCGAGCAGCAGGCCGACGACCAGCAGGAAAGTGCGCATGTGAAGGTGGGGCCAGGCGGGAAGCGGGCTAGTCTAGCCTGAAGGCGGACGGGTCTGATCCTGCACCCGGTGGGCTCATGGCGTAGAGTCGCGCTTGCTCGACTCGTGGAACCAGGCAGCGACGGTACCTACATCGGACACCGGCAGGATGAGATGCAGCAGGCGCATGATGCGGTCTCCTTGCGTGCGCGATGCCCGGATTCTACTGCACAGCACTGCTCCCCTTCGGTAGGTGTCAAACCTGGGTTGGCGCGCGTTTCCGCACGCCGCTCAGTCGAGCAAGCTCGATTACTGCAATGCTCGGGCGAAGAATGTGATGGCACCGTCCCGCACTTCGCGGTGGGTGCGCGCGCGCGATACCGGGCTGCTGCACAATGCCCCCATCCGCTGCTCGCCCAATGGCGTGCAGCGGGCCAGGAAATCATAGTGACCCACACCCGCCAGGCGCTGCAGCGTCGCGCCGTGGACCTGTGCCGCAACCACCTCGCCGTTCGTTGCCGCCGGGGCCACCACATCGTCATTGCCGAGCACGACGGCGACGGGTATCTGCAGCGCCTGCAGCTGTGCAGGCGCGAAAGCCTGCACAATGGCCGGCGCCAGCAGATAGACGGCGCGAATTCCATGGATCGCGCGCGACTGATCAGCTGCCGTCGTGTACGGCTGCAGCTGCGGGGATGCTGCCGCTTGCAGCCGCGCCTGCAGCGTATGCGTCGTGGCTTCCTGCTGCGGTCGGCACACGCCGTCGTCGGGATGGCCTGTGCAGAAATCCAGCAGGCGCTGCAGTTCGGGGCGGGCACCGGCGGCAAGCAGGGCGGTGTACCCCCCGGCCGAGAAGCCGACCACGCCCAGACGCTGCGCGTCCACATGCTGGCCCAGGCGAGGATCCGCCTGCACTGCCGCCAACGCAGCCTGCAGATCGTCAGCGCGCAACCAGGTCAGCAGGCTGCCGGCCAGCGTCAACTCGTCGACACCGTTGTTGCCGGGGTGGTCCACCGCAATCACCAGATAGCCTGCGCGTGCCAGTGCCGTGCCCAGCCATCCCATCATCCGCGCGCTGCCGCCGTTGCCATGCGACAGCAGCAGCGTAGGCAGCCGATCACCCGCGATGGGCGCGCCGATGGCCGATCTGCCCACGTCAAACAACGGGGCATCCGGCGCGCCAATGGTCAGCGGTGTCTCGTTGCTGGATGCAGGTGCCGGGTACCACACCGTGAAGCGCAGCGTATCGCGCTGCTGCGCATCACGCACCCCTGCACTGGGCAGCGCGGTCGTACCGTGCTGTTCACCCGCCTTCCATTCCTGCGCCAGCGCGGCCGGCGAGAACACGCTGCACAACAGCGCCAACAGCATTCCCTTCATCTGCATTGCCAGTGTCCTTTCAGTGGGATCGTTCGGTGACCGGCAGCCAGATCTCCATGCCGCCATGGCCGCTGTGCTCATCGAAGCGCGCGTCGTAGCGCTCCAGTTCGGGGCCGTTGGCCAGATCCAGCCCGACCGAGGGCAGATAGGTGTCCAGCAGCCAGAACCACGTAGAGCGGATGGCTGAGATGTGCCCGCCGTGCCACGCCACCAGGTACTGCTGCGCCGGCACCCTCATGCGCTGCCAGCCCGCGGGTACGGACGGCAGCGTGCTGGCCGGAAGCGCGGCCACGTAGTCGAAGCCGCCGTCATCATCGTGGTTGCAGCACACGCCGAAACTGACCGGTACCGGCGATCGCCACGCGCGGTTCAGTTGCGCCCACTGGCTGGGGATGGCCCCGCTGCCCTCGCGCCCATGGCGTTGGCCGATGCCTGCCAGATCCAGCGCAGGCGCGTCCAGCAGGCGTGGTGCTTCGGTGCAGGGTGAGGGCGCATCGTCCAGCCGCAGGGCGCGTACCAGTGGCAGGCCTTCTATGCCGTTGTCGCGCACCCGCTCGGGGGTCTGCCCGAACTGCTCGCAGAACGCGCGGGTGAATGCCGCATGGGTCGAATAGCCGGCTTCCAAGGCGACCGGCAGGATGTCCGTCGCACCGGCGACCAGTTGCCGGGCCGCGGCGGTCAGGCGCCGCCCGCGCAGGTAGCGTACGACCGAGGTGCCGGTGCGTGCCTGGAAAAGGCGAGACAGATGGAACGGCGAAACGCCGGCAGCCGCTGCGATATCGGCCAACGCCAGCGGCAGCGCGGCGTGCGTCTCGATGTACCACAGTGCCTGGCTTGCCGCGCTCATTACGCCCCCCGGTTGCATGCCTGGGAGCGTAGCGGATCACTGCGGGCAGCGTTTAGCAGTTCTTGCGGCATACGCGATTTCCGGGCGTCACCGGGCAGGTTGGGTCGCGAAAACTGTCGTCTTCACGTCATGCCCGCTTCACACATCGCGCCGAGACTGCGCGACTTGTCCAGGCCGCCTGTACAGGCGCGCCTGACCCTGTCGTGCAGTCCCGGAGTACCGTCGTGCAGAGCTCGTTGTTGTCGCGTTCCATCCTCCTCGCCCTTTCCATGGTCAGCGCAGGAGGCGCGATCGCAGCAGATGCCAGTACGGCAGACACCCCTGATGGCGGCACCCATGCCGCGCCGACCCAGCTGGACGCCATGCTGGTCACCGGCACCCGCGCCTCCAACCGCACCCAGTTCGAAACGCTGGCGCCGGTGGATGTGTTCACCAAGGAAGACATCAAATCCGTCGATTCCACCGACCTGAAGGACGTGCTGGCGCAGCTGGTGCCGTCGTTCGTGGTGCAGCGCCTGCCGATGGCCGATGGCCAGGTGTTCGTACGTCCGGCCACCCTGCGTGGCCTGTCGCCGGACCAGACGCTGGTACTGGTCAATGGCCGCCGTTTCCACCGCAGCGCGCTGCTGGGCAACCGCGGCGCACAGGCCGCCGACCTCGCGCAGATTCCGACCAGTGCCATCAAGCGCATCGAAGTGCTGCGCGATGGTGCGTCGGCGCAGTACGGTTCGGACGCCATCGCCGGCGTCATCAACATCATTCTTGAAGACAGCCCCGGCACCGAAATCACCGCAGGCTACTCGCAGTACGCGCAGGGCGACGGTGCTTCGCGTGATTTCAGCGCCCGCACCGGCTGGGCGCTGGGCGACTACGGCAGCCTGGCGCTGTTCGCCGAATCGTCGAATTCCGATGCCACCTCGCGCACCCGCCAGCGTCCGGATGCCATCGCCTTCCAGGCCGCGCACCCGGATCTGGAGGTGCCCAACCCCGTGCAGCGCTGGGGCCAGCCGGAACTGGAAAGCCGCCGCGTGGGCTTCAACCTGAAGGCCAATGCCAGCGATACGCTGGAGGTCTATGCCTTCGGCCTGTACAGCCACAGCGATGGCGTCAGCGATTTCAACTGGCGCAACCCGGACACCACCACCGGCGCTTACCGCACCACCAGCATCTTCCCCGGCTGGGACCTGCGTTCGATCTATCCGGTGGGCTTCAGCCCGCAGTACGGCAACGTGCAGAACGACCTGCAGCTTGTAGGCGGCCTGCGCGGCGAGATTACTCCCAAGCTGCGCTGGGATGTCAGCGCGTCGTACGGCCGCAACGCCATCGATTACAGCCTGGACAACGCGATCAATGCCTCGCTGGGTCCGGACAGCCCGACCTCGTTCGACCTCGGCCGCCTGACCCAGACCGAGAAGAACGCCAACGTCGATTTCAACTACGAGTGGGACGTGGCCGCGCTGGCCAAGCCGGTCAACGTCGCCTTCGGTGCCGAGTTCCGCCAGGAAACCTATGAAGTGCGTGCCGGCGATCCGGCTTCGTATGCGGTTGGACCCGGCGCAGCGGCGGGCCTGGAAGCCAATGCCAACGGCGCACCGGGCTTCTCCGATACCCAGGCCGGTACGTGGGACCAGCGCAGCCACGCCGCCTATGTCGATATGGAAGTGCCGCTGGGCGAGCGCTGGAGCATCGGTGCTGCCGGCCGCTATGAAGACTTCTCCAGCTTCGGCAATACCGTCGACGGCAAGTTGTCGGCGCGCTTTGCGATCACCCCGGACGTGGCCCTGCGCGGTACGTTCTCCACCGGCTTCCGTGCGCCGACCCCGGCGCAGTTGAACACCACCAGCACCACTCAGGGCCTGGACACGCGCACTCTGCAGATCTTCACCAGCGGCCGCCTGTCGCCGAATGATCCGCTGGCGCAGCTGCTCGGCGCCAAACCGCTCACTCCGGAAGAATCGCGCACTGCCTCGCTGGGCCTGACCTGGCGCACCGACATGGGCCTGTCCGGTTCGGTGGATGTGTACCGCATCAAGCTCAGCGACCGCTTCAGCCAGTCGGCCAGCTTCGCCATTCCGGCCGGCACGCCCAATCCGCTGGGCTACACCTCGGTCAACTACTTCACCAACGATTTCGACACCACCACAAGCGGCGTCGACGTGGTCGGCAACTACCTGCGCGACCTCGGCACCGGCCGCATGACGCTGACCCTGGCCTACAACTTCAACCGCACCCGGGTGGACAACGGCAGCACCTCGGTGGCCACCAACGAGACCCAGCGCGTGCTGTTCGAAGACCGCCTGCCGGAGCACAAGGGCAGCTTCACCGGTACGTGGGATGTGGGGGCGTGGTCGCTGATGGCGCGCGTGCGCTACTACGGCGCGTGGACCGATTCGACCGGCAATGCGACCGGCGATATCTACCAGCGTTTCGGTGACATGACCTTCCTCGACCTTGCCGCCGGCTATCGCATCAACGAGCACCACAGCCTGCGCATGGGCGTGGACAACGTGTTCGACCGCTACCCAGACGAGGCGACCTTCCAGGCCAGCCGCGGCCTGATCTACTCGCGCAACGCACCCTACGACACCGACGGTGCCAACGTGTACGCGCAGTACCGGCTGACCTTCTGATGGACAGCCGCCGTCGTAACCTGCTGCGCGCCGGCACCCTGCTGCCGGCCGCCGCAGCGCTGTCTTCACTGCCTGCCATGGCCGCTGCACGCTACCCTGCGGCCATGGAGATTCCTGCAACGACCGCGGCGCCGGACGTGCTGGCCCGTGATGAAGGCTACTGGGCCGCCGTGGCCAGCCACTTCGACATCACCGATGAAGTGAACCACCTGGAAAACGGCTACTGGGGCGCGATGGGCCGCGAAACCCTGGCCAGCTACCAGCGGCACACCGCCGAGGTGAACCGTGGCAACGCCTGGTACGGGCGCCACACGTTCCCCACCGAGTACATGGCCGTGCACCGCCAGGTGGCCGACATGCTGGGCGTGGGCGCCGACGAGATCGCGCTGACCCGCGGTGCCACCGAGGCGATGCTGGCCCTGATCGGCGGCTACAACCGCCTCTCGCCGGGCGACCAGGTGCTGTACGCCGACGTGGACTACGACAGCATGATCGGCGCGATGCGCTGGCTGCAGCAGCGGCGCGGCGTGCAGGTGGAGCGCATCGCCCTGCCGGCGGTGCCCGACCGCGCGCAGATCCTGCAGGCCTACGATGCCGCCTTCGCGCGGCTGCCGAAGCTGAAGCTGGTGCTGCTGACCCAGGTCAGCCACCGCCACGGCCTGGTCCTGCCGGTGGCCGAGATTGCCGAACGTGCGCGTGCGCGCGGTATCGATGTGATCGTCGATGCCGCCCATGGCTTCGGCCAGATCGCCTTCGCGGTGCCGGACCTGAAGGCCGATTTCGTGGGCATCAACCTGCACAAGTGGATCGGCGCACCGGTAGGCGTGGGCGCGATGTACGTGCGCAAGGGCCGCGTAGCCGACCTCGACCCGTACATGGGCGAGACCGACGACGGGCGCCTGGGCAGCCGCGTGCATACCGGCACGGTCAATTTCGCCGCGTACCTGGCGTTGCCCGAAGCCATTGCCCTGCACCAGCGCATCGGCTCGGCCAACAAGCAGGCGCGCCTGCGCTACCTGCGCGAGCGCTGGACGGTGCCCGCGCGGCAGATGGCGCACCTGGAAGTGCTGTCCTCGCCGGACCCTGCATTGGCCAGCGCACTGGCCAGCTTCCGCCTGCGCGGACGCACCAGCGTGGCCGACAACATGGCGCTGCAGAAGCGGCTGCTGGATGATCACCGCGTGTTCACCACGTACCGCGATGGGCTGGAATCGGGCGCCTGCGTGCGGGTCACGCCCTCGGTGTTCACCCGACCGCAGCAGATGGACGCGCTGGTGGAAGCGCTGGCTGCGTTGGCCTGAGGCCGCTCTGGTGTGGTCGGCACATCCCTCCGGGCTCGGCATACCTCTCCCATGCCATCATGCGTCCACTGAGGAGGCACCATGAAGCCGAAACAATTCCGTCTCACCGCCGAGCAGATCAGCCCGTTGCTGGAGGGCTATGGCGCATGCATCGCCACCGATCGCATCACCGTTGATGGCCTGCCGGTGGGTTACTGCTATCGCGAGGAGCCCGACCACGACGTGGACAGTGGCTGGCGCTTTCTTGCCGGCGACGAGACCGAGGATTACCTGGACGAACCGGGAAACTCTGGGGTGTACAACGTGAACACCATCGCCAACTACGATCGTGCCGTCCTGACAGTGGTGGACGCGCCGACGGGGACCGTCTTCGAACGCAGTGAAGACGACAGGCTGCTGCCGGTCTGATCGGTGATGCCACGATTGGCTGGCGCCGCCCATCCACGCATGGCGTGGATCTACTGAGGGCCGCCGGTCGCGGTCATCCAGGTGGGTGCCGACCGATGGTCGGCACATGCGAGCAGCCCCCCATGCCTCGGAGGAAGTCGGATGAAACGTCTCAACGCCCGCGCCCGTGCCGATCAGGCCTCGCTCACCGTGGACACCATCCGCAAGGTGGTGCTGTCGATGTACCACCGTCGCCATGACTACTGGACCGACGCGGACATCGCCGAGCTGCCGCCAGTGCTCGCCGCCTTCAACATCGCCACCGTGAAGCAGCTGCGTCTGCTGATGAAGCGGCACCGCCGCGCGCTGCTGCAGGAGGAGAAGGCCAGGATGCCGCGTGCGCAGACGCTGGGCCTGATGGCCGAGTGGAACCCGAGAGGGATCGACGTGCACGCCAATACCTGCTTCTTCGCTATCGGTGGCCTGGTCCGCGTCAGCATGGAACATGAGTTTGGGTTCGAGACCATGCTGCCCTTCCATGAGATACGCGAAGACGAGGCCGAGTAGGGGGAGGGCGGGTATCCCCCATCCACGCATGGCGTGGATCTACGGTAGGAGCCGACCGCTGGTCGGCACATCTGTCCAAGCCTGCCGCAGCCGCCACCGCCCATCATCGCGTCGTCTCCCGGCCGGGTGTGTTACTACGGCGGTGTACCCCCATCTCCTGCGGAGCACGACCATGGTCAACCCCGTCGCCCAGGCCCATCGCGGCCCGGGTACCACGCTTTTCAGCCTGCTCAATCCGATACCGTTCGGCTTCTTTGTCGGCGCCCTCATCTTCGACATCCTCTACCTCAACACCGCCGAGGTGATGTGGGGCAAGTCCGCAGCGTGGCTCATCACCTTCGGCCTGCTCATTGCCATCATTCCGCGGGTAATCAATCTGTTCGCGGTGTGGCGCCGCAATGGCACGGCCACCGGCGTGGACCGCGTGGATTTCCTGCTGAACCTGGTCGCCATCGTGCTGGCCATCTGGAACGCCTTCGTGCACAGCCGCGACGCTTATGCGGTGGCCGTGCCGGGCACCATTCTTTCCGCGCTGACCGTGGGCCTGATCGCCATCGGTTTCATCCTGTTGTCGCTGCAGCTGCCGGTGCTGCACGGAGGTCGTCATGGCTGATCGCATCCTGCCCACGCTGGGCGTGCTCTCGCTGGCGGTGATGCTGGCCGCCTGCGCCGGCAAGGCCGAATACCATCCGGCCGACCAGTCCGGTGCGCAGCCGCCGCTGCCCAAGCCGGCCAACTTCCTCATGCCGCCCATGCAGGTGCCCAAGGGTGTGGGCTGGGCCGAAGGCCAGTCGCCCACCGTGGCCGAAGGCCTGAAGATCGAGCGCATCGCCGCCAACCTGCAGCACCCGCGCCGCCTGCTCACTCTGCCCAACGGCGACGTGCTGGTGGTGGAAGGCAACGGCCCCGGTGAAGAACCGGTCACCACGCCCAAGCAGTGGATTGCCGGCAAAGTGAAGGCGCGCTCGGGCAAGGCCGGCAAGGGCGGCAACCGGGTCACCCTGCTGCGCCGCACGCCGGGTACCGATGCGTGGACCCAGCACGTCTACATCGAAGGGCTGCATTCGCCGTTCGGCATCCAGCTCATCGGT
>NZ_JBNNHG010000057.1:0-14137 GCF_050268705.1 Stenotrophomonas sp. NPDC077659
CTTTGGAAATCGATCAATTCAACTCACGTGTTGCGCTTGCAAGTTGAGACCGCCCTTCCGTTTCAAGCCGGATGGTGTTTGGTTGAGGGAGATGCATGAAGATGATTGCGACTGCGGTTCCGATGAACACGATGAGCAGCTCAAGTTGCTGGGAAGAGTGGAGGAATGCCTGGCGGACGGTTCCATTGAGCATCACTCTTCAGGCTTTTATCTCGAAAATGGCGTAAGGCGCGAGTCCGATCGCTCACTCATGAGAGAAGTTCACGCTTCCCAGGCGGGGTAGGGCCGAAGGTAAGTGCGTGTGTTTCTTTTGGCGGCGCGTGCGACCTGCCGGGATACAGTGCCTGGTCCGCTGATGCGGGCGTCGCCCCACCGACGGATTGTTCACATGTGACTCCCCTGCGATAATGGGTATTGTTCTTGGAACTGAGCTTGTGTCCATGGAAGGCTATCTGCCGTTAGCGATTCTTGTGGTTGGAACGATCGTGTTCTTCATCCATCGAGGCAACAAGGACAAGCAGGTCCTTCAGGTGGTCGCCGGCGCGCTGTTCGCCAAAGCCGATCTGCTGGCGGCGCGCGGGGAGCAGCGGAAGTCTGAGGAGGTGCGTGAGCAGTGGCATGCACTGAATCGTGCGCGGGCCGCTCTGTCCGCCAAGCCCAAGTTCGCCATCGAGGACGCCGAGCAACGAGCTCTTCAGATGCTGGCCAGCACGTTTGTTCTTGAAGAGCTGATGATTGGCTTTGGCTCTCATCTTGAAGCCTACGATTCTCTTAGTCGCCTGGCTGGGAAGATGGAAAAAATCCGCAACGCGCGATCGTGAGGGGGGAGGGCTGGAGCGTTTCTGTCCCCTGATTCGCCGGCCGTTCCATCTCGCAACATGGAAGAGACATAGTGAAGAAGGGGAAGTTCGCTGGACTGCTAGTGATGGCCTTCGTGAGCGTCGAAGCACTAGCCAATACACATGCTGCACCCACGGCGGCCCAGCTCGCCCGTGAGATGGCTGAAGCGGTTGCGCCATCGCTGCCCATGCGCATCAACCAAAACTTGACGATGCAGACCGTGATCGCCGGCGGCAATACGATCACCTACACCGCCAATTTTTCGTATACGCGCGAAGAGCTGAATCGCGTTCTGGCTCAGTCCGGGAAGACCGATGCGGAAGCCCGGGCGATGATGCGCAACGCGGCGAAGGGCGGCGTCTGCGCTCAGGGTCCAGAGGGACGTACATTCGTGGCGCTTGGCGGGCGTGTGCGTTACTTGTATCGATTCATGGATGGCAGCCCATATGAGAGCATCGAAGTGGCGAGCTGCGACTAGTTTGAACCGGCTTGGCCAGGTTAGCCTTCCGCCAGTCAGTCTGGAAGCCGGGCCTGGTTGAGAAGGCATGCGGCGAGGCGTTGCTTGGCTGACTGTCCGCAGAAGTCCGGTATTGACGGGGGTGGTGAAACGCCCCTTTGTTGGTGTATTAGTTCGGAGTCAACAAGCCAAGGAAGGACATGAAGCAGATTCTGGGTGTTAAGTATGCATCGCCCCTCGAGCGGGAATATGAGGCGTGGATTGTCGCTGGCATTGAGGCCTATCTGAAGAACGTGGGCCTTCGATATGCCATCTGGGCGATCGGATCTTCCCAAGAGAAGGTCTGGCCCGCAGATGAGAAGCTCTCAGTCGGCTCGAAGATCGTTGGATTGCAGTTCAAGCGAGCCAAGCTTGCTACCAGCGGGGCAGTTGGAAAAGATCGGCTGAAGTGGACGTTTGACCAGCCTGCGGGCCAGCTCGCGTTGGTGAGCTCTACGCCGGAGATCTTCTATTGCTTGCCCACCTTCATCAACAGGGATCTGCGGTCCGAGGCATTGCATCACTGCCTCTTCTGGCGACCTGATCCTAGCGATTTGAACAACAACGCGTGGTATGACAACAGCGCGGCCAAGACGCCCTACAAGCAGTTGGATGAGAGCATGCGCTGGGGTCTCTTCTTCGAACGCTTGATGTATTGCGATATCGGTAAGAAGGTGGGGGGCAGTGGAGACGTTGATAGCCTTACGGCGAAAATCACCGCCTTCTACCAGCGCGATACGCTTCTCAGAGCGATTGACGGCGAGCGCGAGGGCAATCTCGATGGCGAGGAAGGAACCTATGTCCTGGTCATTGAGCGACCCGAGTAGGTGACATCCGTGCGGGCCGGCGGGCGATGCGGGATCCGCCGGCTCTCACCTCCCGTTTAGCGGCCTGCAGCTGGGCCAGCCGCCGAACAGAATCCGGGTTGATAGACAGCATTCGGGGAGCAGGAGGAAGGGCTGGGCCTCCGGTCATCGGAACGCGGTGATGATTGCTCGCCGGGTCGGTGACGCGGTGGCGCCAGCACTCCCGCCAGTCCTCTGAATCCAGCGGGGCATCGCCTGATACGTTCATAGGAACTACCAATCCGTGAACCTCGATCAGCGACCACACGGCCGCCAGAAACTCGCTGGCCGGAACCCGCAGAAGGGTCACCTGGCCCTCTGCCAGCACCTCTGCACCATCCCTCATCCGTAACGCAAGCTTGCTCTCACCCAGTGCCTGGTCATCCCCGGCACGGGTGCTCCAGCCCACCAAGCAAACGTGCTCCTCATCCACCAAACCCGACCATGCGCAGACCCGAAAGCGGGGCTTGTCGAAACGGGCGGACAGGTGGGCCAGCAGCCGCTCGCGCGTTGAGTGACGGTTCAAGGGGGTGAAGTGGTTGTCGGCATACAGCAGCGCAGAGCGCCGCCGCTCCAGTAGCAGGGCCACCCGTTCAGGTGGGGCAGATGCTTGCCAGTCTGACCAACTCACTACGTCGCGCAGGCCCTTCCTCAAAGCGCAGGAACGGCAGGAAGGCACCCAGTTTGCGATATCGGAAGCGGGGCCGCCCAGTTGCTCTGGAATCAGCGCCAAAACAGTCCATGACTTGGGAGAGGACAGATCCAGCGGAGCCGAGCAGAAGGCGCAGGCGTTTCGGAACGCTGCCCGGGCAGCGTCGCGCTGCCACTGGGGTGCCTTCGTTCGGCCTGGCGCCTCTGCCTCACAGATGGCCTGAAGGAAGGGCGCGAGGTCAAACATGGATCATTCTTAAGTGGTTCGGGACTGGCCAAGTCCCCCCTGGGCCAACCTCGGTTTGATGTGCGAAGGGGCGGGGCAGTAGGTGGGCGGAAGAGAACGAGCGGCGATGACTACACATGGCGGGTTCCTTGGCAGGCGGGGGAAATGAGATATCTCCTTTCTAGCGCGGATCGTAAGAAGGGCAAGGGGAGGGCGGCTTGGTCCAATGTGAGGGCCTGGCCAGAGGCGAGTGGATCTGTCGGGGTTTCAAGTACATCGACGGCGAGGGTAGGGTCCGTACGAAGCCGCGTCTCAGCCCGTGCGATGCGGCGTGCTTAGAATGAAGTATGGAACCTACGTCCAAAGCCGCATTGCCTCGTGGCGCTGTAGAACAGGCGGGGCAGCACATCCCTTCCACTGCGACGCATAGCTCAAGCGCTGGGGATGATCTCGGCATAAAAGCTGTTGATGCCAGTGATCGCACGTCCGTTGATCTGCAGGTTCAGGGTCATACACGCACTGTAGGGCACGCGCTGCCAACGCCAGCGTCGCAACGCTGAACGCCGGATGGCCGTTCAGGCGCTAGCGACCGATATTTCACCTTCGGTTGGCGCTGCGGCCGGGAGACTGGACGCACATCGAATTACAGGAGATCGCCATGAATACCTCCCTTCGCGTTTTGCTGCTCGGCAGCCTGATGGCGGCTTCGTCGGTCGCCAGTGCACAGAGCTACGGCCCGCGCGATGAAGGCCGCAGGTTCAATGATGGCAGCCGCGTGGTCTGCAAGAATGTGGAAGTGCAGCGCAACTCGCGTGATCCCAACCGTATTGCCGGTACTGCCACCGGTGCGGTGGTTGGCGGCCTGCTGGGCAACCAGGTGGGCGGCGGCAATGGCAAGAAGCTGGCGACCGTGGCGGGTGCCGTGGCTGGCGGTGCAGCCGGTCGGCAGATCCAGGGCAACCACCAGAACAAGACCGGTGACCGCGTGGTCGAACGCCGCTGCGAGCGCGTCTACCGCTGATCGACACGAGACCTGACACCCGCTCCCTTCCACGACGCGGTACCCCGAACGCCGGCCCCAGGGTCGGCGTTCGTCGTTGCCGAACGGGGGACTGGCGAGCGGGGACGGAGGGGATTAACCCGGATTAATTCCCTCCGTCCCCTTTCTGGCTGTGCAGGCGCCAGAGGGCGAGGCTGCCGTAGAGCAGCAGCAGGATGCCGAGGGTGACCAGTTCGTGGCTGACATCGGCCACGCTGGCGTCCATCTGGGTCAGGCGCACCATCAGGTTGATGCCCGAAGTGGTCGGCAGCAGCTGTGACAGCCAGACCAGCGGCTGCGGTGTCATCACCGTGGGCCAGGACAGGTTGGACAGGAAGAACAGCGGGATGGACGTGGCGATGATGTACTGGAACGCTCGTTCGCGGGTGCGGAAGAAGCTGCCGACGAACAGGCCGAACGCCACCGTGGCGGCGATGAACAAGGTGCCGCCGAGCAGCTGGCCCAGCGGATTGCCGCCACGCGGGTAATCCTGCACCCAGGCGGTGAAGCCGGTGTAGTAGAACAGACCGAACAGGCCGATCAGGCCGAACCCCAGGGCCATGCCGGCCAGCGTGGGCAGATCGAAGCGCAGGCGTCGGCCCAGTGCCAGGCGGCGGCCGCCGAGCAGTACGCCGATACCCATCAGCAGGGTCTGGTGCACGATCAGCTCGGCCACGCCGGGAACGATGGCGCTGCCGTAGCCTTCCTGCGTGTTGTAGAGCGGCCGTTGTACCAGGGTGATTGGGGGGGCCTGTGGTACGCCCATGAAGGCGGCCTGGGTAACGACCGCCTCGCGCCCGAAGGATCCCAGCGCGTCGGCGACGCTGCCCAGCACCCAGCTGGCGCGGCCCAGGTAGGCACCGTTGCCGAGCAGGACCAGCTTGGCCGGATGGCCACGCAGGATGTCGCGTTCCAGGTTGGCCGGGATCAGCACGATGCCTTCAGCATGGCCTGCTTCCAATTGTTGGCGCGCGCTGTCGATGTCGTGCGGCTGGCCGACCACCCGTGCCACGCGCAACGCGTCCAGTTTGCGCAGCAGTTCGCGGCTGGTGGCGCTGTGGTCTTCATCGACCACCAGGAGGGGCAGGTTGCCGGCCACCTGGTGACGATAGGCGGCCGGGTAGAAGAATGAGTAGAGAATGACCGCGCCGATCATCACCACGATGGCGTAGCGGTCCAGCAGCACCGCCATCAGCGTTTGCCGCAGGCTGGCCCAGACCGCGCTCACGCGTTTGCCCCGGCCGGGGGCGCGGCCTGCGGGCTGCGGGCGAATGCCAGCAGGCGCCAGCCGCCCAGGCCGCCGGCGATGACGATCATCAGCAGCAGGGTGCCCAGCGGCCACAGCGAGACCGCCAGCGGCGCACCGACGAACTGCTGCTGGGTCTGCAGCTTTATATAGGCACTGAGCGGCAGCAACAGATGCCAGATGCGGGTGAACAGCGGTGCGTCGATCACCGGGAAGGTGGCGCTGGAAAAGGCCAGCGCGGTGCCGATGCTGAGGCCGACGGCCGACAGCGCCGTGCCCATGTCGCGGGTGACGCCGATCAGGAACAGGGCGTAGGCCGCAGTGGCCAGGTAGAACAGCGGCTGGCCGATCAGCAGCAGGAGCACGCTGCCGGCGATGCCATCCCCGCGCAGCCACGCCAGGTAGGCCACGCCCACGGCGCCGTACACCGAAAACAGCAGGACATACGGCGCGACCTTGCCGGCGATGGCCGCCCACGCGGTGCCACCGAGCCAGCCGGGCAGGGTACCATCGCGGATCTCGCGGCCCAGGCTGCCGGCCACGGCAAGCGCCAGCACCAGCGACAGCACGGCGGGGAAGATCAGGGGCAGCAGGAACAGCTCATAGCTGCGCGCGGGGTTGTAGAGGATGTCCGACTGCACCGCGATCGGCGCGGCGCGCAGCGTACCTGGGCCGACCTGCAGGGCGATGCGTTCCCGCAGCAGGCGCGCGTTCCAGGCGGCCACGGCATCGCCGATGTCGCGCGCGGCAGACTGGCCGGTGGTCATGTAGGTGGCGTTGTAATAGGCGAACACCGTTCCCTGCTGGCCGCGCAGCGCCTGCCGGGTTACGTCGCGCGGCACCAGCACGATGGCATATACCTGCAGCCGGCGCAGCTGCGCGCGGGCTTCTTCGATGTCCACCGGCTGGCTGGCTACGCGCACGCCGGGGCTGGCGTCGAGCATGCGCAGCAGCAGGCGGCTGTCGCTGCTGTGGTCCAGGTCGACCACGGCAATGGGCACATCGCGCATTACCGAGGGGCTGAACATCCACGCCATCAGTGCCAGCAACAGCAGCGGCAGCACGGTGACCAGCAGCAGATCGGCACCGTTGCCGCGCAGCGTGCGCAGTTCGCGCCGCCACGAGGCAGCGAAGCCGCCGTTGCCAGGGTTCAGTGCTGGGGCCATGCGAACAGCACGCTCATGCCGGGGCGGAAGCCCTCGATGCGGCGTACCGGGCGCACCCGCACCTCGAAGCTGCGGACGTCGTAACCCGACGACTGGCGGGTGGTGCGCCAGGTTGCGTAATCGCCAGCCGGATTGATGAAATACACCTTGAATTCGGCCTCATGGTCGAGTGCCGGGATGCTGCCGCGCAGTGTGCTGCCGACCTTCAGGCCCTGCATCTGCGATTCGCGCAGGTTCATCGACACCCACATGCGGTCGATATCGACCAGAGTGAACACCGGGTAGCCGGCCGGCACCAGCTCGCCGGGATCGGCCATGCGCTTGTTGATCTCACCCGCAACCGGCGCGCGGCCTTCCACTTCGGTGCGTGCGGCGTCGACTTCGGCAACCGCCCCCTGCGCCTGCTGCACCTGGCCCTGCGCGGCACGCTTGTCCTGTTCGCGCGCCCCGGCCAGCGCCATGTCGTACTGCGCGCGTGCCGCACGTGCCAGTTCGCGCGAACTGGTGGCCTGGGCCTGCGCTTCGTCGCGCTTCTGCCGGGTCATCACTCCTTCGTTGAACAGGTTCTGCACGCGGCGGGAGGTGGCTTCGGCCAGGGTGGCACCGGCCTCGGCCCGCTTCCAGTTGGCTTCGGCGGCGCGGATATCCTCGCTGCGCGCGCCGGCGTCGGCCTTGTCGGCCACCGCCTGTGCGGCGGCCAGTGCACCTTGGGCCTGCTGTTCCTTGGCGGCCACTTCCGGGCTGTCGAGCAGGAAAACGATCTGCCCGGCCTGCACGCGGTCGCCTTCGCGCACCTTCAGTTCGGCCACGCGCGCGGTGATCTTGGCCGCGACGTTGAGGGTATCGGCGTCGGCCATGCCCTGGATCTGGTCGGCCGGGCGCCGCCAGGCCAGCCATAGGCCCAGCACGACCACGGCCAGCAGCACCACCACCAGAATGATGCCCACGCGGCGCTTGCCGGGCGGCGTGGTGGATTCGTCGTGCAGCACATCACTCATGGTCGATCACCTCGTCCGCACGGCGCCGATAGTCTTCGAAACGGTCCATCTGTCCACTCACTTCCAACAGTTGTGCCAGGGCGATGTCGTACTGGTAGGCTGCCTGCGCCCGTTCGACGCGGGCGCCGCCCAGGCCCAGCCGAGCATCGATCACATCCAGCGAGGTGGCCTGGCCCTCGCGGAAGGCCAGTTCCTGCAGGCGCAGGTTTTCCTGGGCCTGTGCGATGCTGCTGTCCAGCAGCACGAACTGCTGGCGTGCGCTTTCCAGTTCATTCCATGCCTTGCGCACGCCGAGGGCCACCTGGTTTTCGGCTTCGCGCAGACCGGCTTCGGCCTGTTCCTGCTGCGCGCGCGCTGCACTGATCTGTGCCGGGCGCGAGCTGGGCGAGAGGAAGGTGTACTTCAGGCCGATGCCGAAGGCCCAGTCCGGGTCGGTCAGCATTTCATCGCGGCGGCGGAAGTCGTACTGGCCGAACGCAAAGATCTGCGGCTTCAGCTTGGCCTGCTGCACGCGTACACCCTGTTCGGCCTGCGCGACCATCGCCTGCAGGCGGCGTATCTGCGGCTGCCGTGCCTGCGCGGTGCGTTCGAAGCTGGCCGCCGGTTCCAGCGACGCGCGGTGCACGAACAAGGGCGACAGCGGCTGCACGTCGCCACCGCTGCGCAGCAGGGTGGCCAGCGCAGCCTTCAGGGTGGCCAGGTCGCTGAGGGTCTTCTGGTACTCACGTTCGGCCTTGTCGCGGGCGACGGTGGCCTGCAGGCGCTGCGCGCGCGTGGCAAAGCCCTCGCGTTCAAGTTTTTCCGCATCGGACAGGTGGCGGTTGAGACCGTCGCGCACGTCGCGGCGCACGTCCACCGCCTGCTCGGCCAGGCGTTGGCCGAAATAGGCCTGCGCCAGCTGCACGGTGAGCGACTGCCGCTGCGCCTCGCGTTCGGCGCTGGCCTGCTCGCTTGCCGCGCTGGCCGCGCGCTGCGCCGCAGGAATCACGCCGCCGGTGTACAGCGGCAGCACTGCGGTCACCACCGGGCGGGTGCGCCAGTCGCGTTCGGTGAAGGTCAGTGGCGAGTCGATGCCGTAGGCCTCGGCCACCGGCGCCAGCGAGCCCAGGGGCAGGGTCAGGGTCTTCTGGAACTGCAGCCGGCGGACTTCGCCAGTGATCTCGGGCAGGCGCAACAGGCGGGTCGCTTCCTGCAGTTCCTGCTTGTTGCGCACGCCGGCATCGGCCGCGGCCAGCGCATCGGAAACCTGTTCCAGCCGTTGCCGTGCCTGTTCCCACTGCAGTGCAGGCACCGCAGCGGGGCCGGCAATGGGCTGGGCGAAGCCGGCGGCCGTCGGCAGCAGGGCAAAGGCCAGCAGTGGCCAGCGTGCGCGGTGGCGGCGCGGGGAAAGACGTTGCAGGTGCACGTCGGGTCGGTCGTCCGTAAAGAGTCCGGCAAAAGCTAGTTGATGTACCGTGAAGCCGTTGTAGGTTCGCGAGCAGGGCGGTGTCATGTCAGCGCAGGGTATCCGCTGTGGTGCTGCGCAGCGCCTGGGTGAGGTGCTGCGGGGTGCTGGAAGGGACCGCCGCGTGCTGCCAGGACAGCGGGACATCCAGCCAGCGGCGTGGTTCCAGTATCACCACCTGGTCTGTGGCCAGCGCCGGCGCGATCAGGGATTCCGGCGTCAGGCGCCAACCCAGCCCACGTGCGGCCGCGTCCACCGAGCCGATGGAGGAGGGCAGGTAGTGCATGGGGGCTGCAGACGCGCATGCGCGTCAGGCAAGGCAAGAAGCGCGTCTGCAGGTCATCCCTGCGGTTGCACACGATCAACGGTGCCAGGGCCTGCGCATCGACCTGCATGCCGCTGCCGAAGCAGCGCCGCGCGGATGCCGGCGAGGCGATGGCGTGGCAGCGCATGGCACCGAGCGGATGTACGTTGCAGCCCTTCCACGCCGGGGCCTACAGGTAACGGCTCCAGCGCACCGTGGCCGAGGCGGCGGTACCGGGCGTGGTGACGGGGGCCTCGCAGATGCCGGGCTGGTAGTGCTGGTCACTGTGGGTGGGCACGGTGACCGTGGCCCCGCCTGAACCGATGGCCGTGTTGCTGCCGGCGGCGTTGCTGCCTACGGTCAGTGTGCCGTTGATGACCGTGCGCGCGGCGTTGTTGCCCAGGCCGCGGCCGAGCAGCACGTTGCCGTTGATGGTCCAGCTGCCGAAGGTCGCCTGGCCTTCAGTCACCAGTGCCATGTTCGCCGTCGGGATGCCGCGATGGCTGACACCGTCGGCATCCTTCCATTCGGTGAACTGCGGTGTGGCACCGGTCATGTCGCACAGCTGGGTGGGCCGCAGTGCGCCGCTGCAGACCTGGGCCGGCGTGGCGAAGTTCGGTGCGGTCAGTACCCAGTCGCTGCCGGAGGTGGTCAGGTTGACCGCCCCCTTGGCGATGATGGTGTTGATCAGACCTTTGACACCGTCATTGCTGGTCATGCCCTGGCCATCAAGGATGAAGTCGTTGTCGAACCAGGCGACGCCACGCGGGAACGCGCGCAGCCCCTTCAATGACCACGCATTGCTGGCGCTCTTGTCGCGGAAGCAGTGAGCGCTGGCCTGCGGGTAGACGTTCCAGTTGCAGGCCAGGAACTCCTGGTCCAGGCCCGGCAGCCGCCGCAGGTCGTCGGTCATCAGGTTGTACTGGCCTGCCAGTGAGCGTCCGTCGGCAGTGGTGACATTCTGGATCGTCAGCCGTGGCGCATCGTCCTTCCATTCGAAAATGTAGTTGGCCGCGCCCCGGTAGTTGCTGACGTCGATGGCGTTGACCCGGGTGTCGCAGAAGGGAATGCCCGGCAGCCCCGGCGAGGTGCCGGTCTGCTGCTCGCGCAGGCTCTTCGGCAGCACCGAGGGATCGGCCACCGCTTTGGCGCCCTTGGCATCGCGCAGTATGCCGGCGATGTCGCCACTGCCGATGGTCGGGTAGCCGTACCAGTAGTTGCCCTGTTTCGCGATCAGGTCACGGCCGCCAATGATGCGATCAAAACGGCCCTGGGTGATTTCCAGATCGCCATTGGCCTGCACGGTGCCGAACACTCCGTCATAGCCGCTGATCTGCACCAGATGGCCCCACGTGGTGGTGATGGTGGGCGAGGCTACCTTCACCGTGCCACCGGCGATGCCAACCGCGCGGAAGGTCAAGCGGTCGGGCAGCGGCGTGCTGTTGCTGCCGGACAGGCGCGCGGCCGCTGCCGCACCGGTGACCGTGCCGTTGCTGCTGTCGATCTGCGCGCGCGGCAGGTCCAGCAGGAACACATCGCCGGTCGCCAGGGTGATCGCCACCGGCATGGTGGCGGCGGGCACCACCGTGCCCACGCTCCAGGGCAGGCCGCCGCTGACGGTGGAGGGCACCAGCCGCCCGCCGACATCGGCGGTACCGATGCGGGTGCCACCGTTGTAGACCTCGGTGCTGTAGGCGCCGGCCTGCACCGCGGTCAGGCGCCCGCCGCTGGTGCCCTGGGTGATGGTGATGTTGCGTGCCCACAGCGTGGCATCGCTGGGGGTCTGCATGGCATCCATCAGCAACGTACCACCGGCGAACAGGTGCCCCCCGCTGACCACGCCACCACCGTTGAGGCTGATGTTGCCGGTGGCGCACCCTGAAATCATCGTGGAGCTGGAACCGTTCTGGGTGATGTTGCCGTTCACCGCGATCTGCTCGAAGCCGTCCGCATTGCGTACGTCCAGTGCGGCGCCGCCGATTTCAAGGTTGCCGTTGAACACCAGCGGCGCCACCGGAATGACCGCGCACTGGCCGCCGCCGCTGCTGCTGCCCGCGCCGGCGCCGATGTCATAGACCACTTCCACCGTGGCGCTGGTCGTGGTTGCGCCGGTGCCGGCCAATGCGGTGATGCTGACCGTGGCCTGGAAGGCGCTGCCCGTACCGCTGAAAGCGGTGATGCGGGCGTTGCCATCCGGGATGCCCAGCTCGCCCAGGCCCTGCACGGTGGCCGGCAGCACCAGCCCGCTGCCGGAGGCCCATTGGCTGAGGGTGGTGCTGTCGACCGCTTCAAGGTAGCGACGGACCACTTCCACCCCGCGCCAGGCCGCTGCCTGTGCTGCGGTGACCGAGTGCGTTGTGACCTGGCGCTGCACGTTGCCGCGCAGGGCATAGATGGAGCCTGCGACGGTGACTGATACCGCCAGGCCGACAGCCAGCACGATGTACACCGTGGCCATGCCACGCTGCCGGGACGGAAACGAAGCGTGGGGGCGCAGCATCATCCGGGGGCCTCTCATGGAGTGGCCGGCTCGGCCAGGTTGGGCAGGCAGACACTGAACAGCACATCGCTGCTGGACTGCTGCAGACTCAGTTGCTGTGCCGAACCTGCAACCGTGGCTTGCTGGCCGAAGGGCAAACAGTTGCGGGTGGTGGCCACGAAGCGGTAACCGTCCTCGCTTGCGGACGGCAGAAGGGTCAACGCCCCCGTCTCGCGGTCGCTGCCGGTCAATGCCGAGCCATCACGCTGGGTAGGGGTGAAGAACGCGGCGCTGCCTGCAATCGGCTGCAGCAGCAGGTCGTTCCAGGTCTGCCCGGCGACGTCGCTGCAGGCTTTGGGGGGCAGATGGTAGAGGCCGCGTTCCACGCCGCCTTCGCTGTCGTCAACCAGCCGCAGCCCGGCACACTGGTCGGCCTGGCCGAGCGCAGGCTTGAAACGCCAGACCACCTGACGGCCCTCGTCACTGATGGCCAGCCGCGTGGCAAGCGGTTCATCTGCGGCAATGCCGAAGCCGGCCTGCTGCAGATCGATCTGTGCCGACAGCAGCGCCGAAGCTACCTGGCCGTCGCGCTGGGCTGCACGCGCGGCGTTGCCGCTGCTTTCGATCATGTTCTTGTACATCACCAGCATGGCGGCGATGGACAGCAGTGAAATGACCAGGCCCACCATCACGCCTACCAGGCTCTGGCCGCGTTGCCGACGCGCAGGAGAGCGGCTCATTGCCGACTCGACAGGCGCAGATCGACGGCTGCGTCATCTGCCTGGCTGCCGTCCAGTTCCAGATCCTGCGCCTTCACGGTCAGGTCCACCTGGGCGGGCGCGTCGATGTCCAGCAATGCACCGGCCACGCCAACCTGCAGTCGCGGCTCGCTGCCGCAGCTGACCGTGGCGGTACGGCTCAGCGTGTCCGACAGCGGCAACTGCAGGGATGCGCTGGCACACAGGCTGATGCCACTGGTCTGCAGCTGGTTGCGCAGCTGTCCCACCACCAGCCGCTCGACCTTGGTGGTGCGCTGGTCCTGCATCAGCCGTGCCTGCACGTGGGCCAGGCCGGCGGCGATGATCGATGTCAGCAGTACGCCGATGAGAGCTTCGAGCAGCACTTCGCCACGCTCGCTCCGTCGGTGCAGGCGGTGGTCAGAGCAGATCGACATACAACGGATCCTGGTTGGCAAGACCAATGGCGATGCGGTTCAGCGACTGCGCGCTGTCGGTGCAGCCGGACGCGCCTGGCAGGCGCAGGCCGCGCATGTCGAAATTCAGGCAGTCGAACCCGGGATGGCCGGTGGCCTGCATGGCCGCTGCATCGGCGTAGCCGTCGTGGTCGGTCAGCTTCAGGCTGACCCCTGCACGCAGCGGGGCGGTCCACAGCGGGGCATCGACCCCGGGCACCACCACTTCCAGCTGGCCTGCGCGCATCTGCAGGGTGGCCGCCGGCGTGCCCATGGCCCGCGCCTGCGGATTGCGCAGCGCGATGGCCCGTGCCTGCGAAACGCCTTCCCACAACAGGCTGCGGGCCTGCATCTGGCGGTTGCTCTGCACCCAGTGCGCGCCAAAGGGCGCGGCAGCCATCAGCAGGAACGCGACGATCGACAGCGTGATCATCAGCTCGATCAGGGTGACACCCTGCTGGCGCAGGCGGGGCATGCGCCTCACCAGTCCGATACGCCGACGGAGCTGCATTTGCTGCTGACCGAGCGGGCGAGCGTGGCATCCAGGCTCAGTTCGCAACCGGCCGCCTTGCCCAGCGCATCTCCCGCCGTGGCCTTGAGCGAATAGCTGCCACCCTCGGAGCTGTAGGCGAAGCTGAAATCGGTGCTGCGGGAGGCCGGCGCCCAGCCACGTTCAGCCTGGGCCTGGTCGCTGGGCACCCCGAGGGTGCGCTGGCGGAAGTTCTCGATGTTGGCCGACAGGGCGAGCAGGTCACTCTGCGCCAGGCGGATCTTCGAACGCAGCACGTAGTTCTGGTAAGCCGGCAGGGCGATCATCGACAGGATGGCCAGCAGCGCCACGACAATCATCAGTTCGATCAGGGTGAAGCCGGCGGCGTGGCGCGCGGCCTGGGGACGAATGACGGTGGGGTACATGCCTGTCCTTTCCGTGGACACCGTTTTCATGTTGCGTCGCAACACGACGTGCATCCTTCACGATTGAACCGCCTCACATGGAGCTGGGCGGCGCCAAACTGCTGAAGCAGAAGAGAACACGCACAACCGCGCGTATTCTACTTTGTGAAGTCTATCACGTAAAAATTACAATTCCATCCCAGTCAGGAATGTCAATTGGTGCGTCGCAATGCCGCTTTGTGTAAGCGTCAGGCCTCCGGGCCGGTAGCGTCGAGCTTGCTCGACCGCGTGGAAAGCAGTCGAGCAAGCTCGACGCT
>NZ_JBNNHG010000057.1:14147-22845 GCF_050268705.1 Stenotrophomonas sp. NPDC077659
CCGCCTCTCCCTCCAACAGGCCCGTTGTTTTTACGCTCCTGGCCCCGGGGCGGTTGGCTCCCCGGTGCCCCCCCCGCTTGGAAAGCAGTCGAGCAAGCTCGACGCTACCGGTCATCCTGGCCGGGCACGCCCTCGGCCAGCGGCACGCGCGTGCCGTCCAGCAGGCCGCGGCTGAGCCTGCCGTTCTCGATGAACAGCAGTTCGCCGTTCTCGCCGTTCTTGATGCTGCTGTCGATGGCAATCACCCGTCCACCATGGAACGTGCTGACGTGCGGCATGGAGGTGTGGCCGACGACGATGCGCTTGAGATGCAGCTGATCGAGCACCGCCTGCACGCCGTCGCTGTCGAGCTGACCATCGAAGTAGCCCCGGTACCAGATCGGGCTGGTCCTGCCGTCATACAGCGGCGCGGTGGCCGGGTCCGCTTTCACCTCTGCGTTGGGCAGTCCCAGCGACGCCTGGTAGGCCACGTTGGTGCGTGCCGGGTCCAGCGCCAGCTGGACGGCTTCGGGCGAGATGCCGCCGTGCAGGAACAGGGTGTCACCGATCTTCAGCAGTACCGGGCGGGTACGCAGCCACTGGCCGATCACCGAATCGGGACCGTACAGCTGCGGGTAGCTGCGCCCGAGCAGCTGGGCGCTGCGCAGGTACTTCGGGTTGACGTAGCGCAGGTCGTCGTACAGCACCATGGTTTCGTGGTTGCCCAGCACGAAGTGCACCGCGCCACCGGCCGCGGCTGCCTGTTGCTGCAGGCCGTACAGCAGCCAGAACGTTTCGGTCACCTGCGGGCCCCGGTCGAACACATCGCCGGCAATGACCAGGGTGTCCGTGCCCAGCGCCCAGCGGTCCTGTGCGTCGACCACCTTGTTGGCGCGCAGCAGCCGTACCAGCAGACCGTATTGGCCGTGGATGTCGGACAGCGCGACGATGCGAGGTACCGGCGGCAGTACGGAGACCGAGGCGGCATTGGGTGCGGCCACGTGCACGGTGTGCTCAAAGCCGCAGCGTGCTGCGATATCGCTCCCCGCCGTGCTGATGGGCAGGGTGCGCGACTCGACCTTGTCCGCACAGATCCACTTCGCCTGCAACTGCTCGCCGTTGCGGAACACGTAGGGGCCATCGGCCTGTACGTGGTCAGCCGGTGCGGCGACCTCGCGGGCCTGCGTGGTTCCGGCCGCGCAGGCCAACAGTGGCAGCAGCAGGGCGGTCAGCAGGGGAGGGTGATAGCGCGACATCGGCGGCATCCAGCAGCGGAAAGATCCGATGCTACCCGGCGCTGGCATTCCCTGGTGTGCGCGAATGGGCGGGTCAGGACCCGCCGCCAGCATCCTGGAGCTTGCGCACGTGCGTGTGGGTGGCCTGCAGCGGATCGCCGTTGCGACCGTGTGGCTGCATGTAGGGCAGGGGCCGCCGCGTACCCGATTCGATCAGTTGTGAATGGGGCTCACCGGCCTCGAAGCAATGGCGCTCACCCCACTGGCGCAGCGCGACCAGCAGCGGAAACAGTTCCAGTCCGGCGGCAGTGAGCACGTATTCCTGGTAGGCCGAACCGTCGGAGGCCGGCTGCAGCTGCAGGATGCCGGCATCGACCAGCCTGCGCAGCCGGTCGCTGAGGATGTTGCGTGCAGCACCAAGGCTGCGCTGGAAGTCGCTGAAGCGGGTGACGCCGTCGAACGCGTCACGGATGACCAGCAAGGCCCAGCGATCACCGAGCAGATCGGCGCTGCGGGCGACAGGGCATTGGCTGTTGGCGTGCATGGCAGGTTCCGCTGAAGGTAGTTGCAGTTTAAAACCAATGCCACTAATCTTCACCAAGTTGCAAAACGAAACCACATTCATGGGCGCCATCCCCGTTCCCCGTTCCCTGCAGGTGCTGCTCGCGGTTGCCGCCGCTGGCGCAGGCCTTCGCACTGGATCGGGCTGCGGCGGGCGCGGTGGTGGCGGCGACCCAGGCCGGCAGCGTGCTGGCCTTGCTGGGATTGCTGCCATTGGCCGACCGCGGTGATCGTCGCCGCCTGCTGCGTCTGCAACTGCTGGCGCTGGTGGCGGCGGTGCTGTGGCTGGCGGCCGCGCGCACTGCCGGCTGGCTGCTGTCGGGCATGCTGCTGGCCGGCTTGCTTGGCACTGCACTCACCCAGGGCCTGATTGCGTACACCGCGACGTTGGCGCCGGTCGAGCAGCGTGGGCGCGTGGTCGGCGCCGTGCAGGGCGGGGTGTTCATCGGCCTGCTGCTGGCACGCGTTGTATCGGGTGGGGGGGCCTCCGCGCTGGGCTGGCGCGCCGTCCATCTGCTGTCTGCCAGCGTGACAGTGGTGCTGGCGCTGCTGCTGTGGCGGCGCCTGCCCGCGCTACCGGTGCCGGTGGTGCCGCCGCGCTGGCGCGATCTGCTGGGCTCGATGTGGGGCATGTTGCGTACTGATCGCACGCTGTGCGAGCGTGGGCCGCTCGCTTTGTTTCTGTTTGCCGGGCTCAACGTGTTCTGGGCGGCGGTGCCGCTACCGCTGTCGGCACCGCCGTGGTACTGGTCGACTGCGGCCATCGGTGCACTCGGCCTGGCCGGGGGGCGGCGCATTGATGGCTGCGCGGGTCGGGCACTGGATGGACCGTGGATTCGCGCATCGCGTCAGTCTCGGCGCGCTGCTGCTGATGCTTGCCGCCTGGTGGCCGCTGCCGGGCCTTCCGCAGTCGCTGGCGCTGCTGTGGTGGGCGGCGTGGCGGGTGGCGGCGTTCAATGCATCGGCCGCGGTGCGAAGGAGTAGAGTCGGCTGTCGGTAGAGTCGACTGTTCGTCGACTGCTCTTCGTTCCAACGGCGAAAAACCTGGAGCTGCGCGCGATAGTCGACCAACAGCCGGCTCTACACGCCAACGGGATTTTTCATTTCCGTCGGTTCACCGCTGCAATGCCCGCTGCCCCTGTGCATCCTGCAACGCGTCGCTGGCCACCACCACGCGGTTGCGGCCGCTGCGCTTGGCCTCGTACATCGCAGCGTCGGCACACGCCATCAACCGCTCGTAATCCGGATGACCATCGTAACCGGCCACACCGATGCTGGCGGTCAAGGCCAGCACCTGCCCGTTGGCCAGCGCCACCGGCGACTGCGCGATCTGCCGGCGCAGGCTTTCGGCAATCACTTCCGCCTGGGATTCGCTGGCCGCGACCAGCACTACCACGAATTCTTCGCCGCCATAGCGGAACAGATAGTCGCTGCCGCGTGTCAGCTGCCCCAGCAGGCCAGCCACGTGCTGCAACGCGCGGTCGCCGGCATCGTGGCCGTAGCCGTCGTTGATCGCCTTGAAATGGTCCAGATCGAGCAGCAGCAGCGAGAACGGCGTGCGATTGCGCGTGGCCAGCTCGATTTCCCGGCGCAGCACGGTGGGCAGGAAGCGCCGGTTGAGCAGGTTGGTCAGTGCGTCGCTGCCGGCATCGAGCTCGCCGATGCGTTCGAACAGCAGCGTCATCAGCGCGCGAATGCTGGCGAGATCCTCGCGGATCGACGGCAATGTCGCCAGGCGCTGCGCAGGGTCATCGAGCGCGGCGCGCTGCAGGCAGCCGTCGATGCGCGCCATCAGCCGGCCGACCTGCTGGGTCTCGCTGCTTTCGCCGAAGCTGGGGATTCCCTTGTGGGTGAACCACAGGCCGAACTCGGAGGTGGCCAGGCTGGCGCTGTCGCTGCCCTGCACATGGCCGGCCAGCGCGTAGAGCAGGGCGTTTTCCCAGTCCAGCAGCAACGCGCGCTGGCGCTCGCGTTCGGTGCTGACGTTCTGCACCAGCGAGAACAGCCGGTACGCAGCATCGGTACGGCTGGAGCGTTCGCGCGCGTGCGTGTAGGCCAGGGTCATGCCTTCCACGGCGATGTCCATGATCGCACTGAGGCAGTCGATGGCGGCGAAGGCGGTGGCGCTGTCCGGTGCATCGTCGCGCAGGCGGACGAACAGCTCGCGCTTGAGCACGCGCGCGCCACGGGTCACCAGATCGACCGGGATGCCAACCCGCGCATGCACGTCGCCGATCACCCGCTGTGAGGCGACGGTCGCGGCGATGCCGGCGGCGTCGGTGGTCAGCAGCTGCACCAGCCAGCGCTGCATGGCCGGTTGCAGGCGTTGCTTGACCTGCTCGTGGGACAGGAAGCGACGTGCGCGGCCATCCTGCAGCAGTACTTCATAGAAGCGCTGGGCCAGCGCCGGTGGTGCGTCCGTGGCGGCCGCGCGCAGCAGGGCGGTGGCGGCAGGGCCGGCCTGCTGCAGGCAGTGCTGCCACGCCTCGGCCAGCGGCTGGCTGGCTTCATCCAGTTGGGGTGTTTCCACGTCGATCTCTGGCTGCGTACGGCAAACCGCGGGTATCGGCCGCGGTGGCGTGCGGTTGATGGCGGGGTAGCCGGGCAGTTTACGCGCGTTGCAGGGTTGCACGGTGCGCAAAGCGCACGTGCGCCGCTGCAGCAATGAATGAACGCATTTGAGAATCACTCGCATTCGTGGGAGAATGCGCGCACGGATCGGGCCGCAGGCGCCCTGCAGCGACGGTCCGCCTCCCCCTCGTCGTTGCCTCAGCCCTTTGCCAGAGGCCCCGTTGCCCTGCCAGAAGGTCCAGATCATGTCCCCTGCCGTTGTCCTTTCGCCGCGCCCACTGGCGCTTGCCGTTGCCGCCCTGCTGGCGGCCAGCGCCCTGGCCGCCCGGGCCGAGACCGACGCCACCGATATCGACACGGTGCACGTCACCGCCTCGCAGATCGCGCGCCAGGCGCTGGGTACCTCGACCATCACCGCCGAGGACATCGCCAAGCGCCCGCCAGCCAACGACATCGCCGAGCTGCTGCGCACCATGCCGGGCGTCAACCTGACCGGCAACAGCGCTTCCGGCCAGTACGGCAACAACCGCCAGATCGATCTGCGCGGCATGGGGCCGGAAAACACCCTGATCCTGGTCGACGGCAAACGCATCGGCGCACGTGACGCCGTGCGCATGGGCCGTAGCGGCGAGCGCAACACGCGCGGTGACACCAACTGGGTGCCGGCGGAGATGATCGAGCGCATCGAAGTGCTGCGCGGTCCGGCGGCAGCACGTTATGGCTCCGGTGCCTCGGGTGGCGTGGTGAACATCATCACCAAGCGCCCGACCGGTGACCTGACCGGTGCAGTCGACCTGTACGGCCTGGTGCCCGAGCACAGCGCCGAAGGCGGCAGCGAGCGCGTCGGCCTGCAGTTGAGCGGCCCGATGACCGATACGCTGTCGTTCCGCCTGTACGGCAACCTCAACAAGACCGACGCCGATTCGCTGGACCTCAACCGCCAGTACGCCACCAACCCGAACGCGGTGCCGCCGGCCGGCCGCGAGGGCGTCAAGAACCGCGACGTCAACGCGCTGCTGCGCTGGGACGTGACCGCCAACCAGGTGGTCGAGTTCGAGGCGGGCACCAGCCGCCAGGGCAACATCTACGCCGGCGACCGCGCGGTCAGCACCACCGGCACCTCCACCGGCGTCGACCTCGCGGCGCTGGCCGAAGGTGAGGCGGAGACCAACCGCATGTACCGCAACACCGGCGCGATCACCCACCGTGGCCGTTGGGGTGATGTCACCTCGCGGGTGACGGCTGCGGTGGAAGCGGTGAACAACTCGCGCATCAACGAAGGTCTGGCCGGTGGCCCGGAGGGCAGCTTCAACGGCACCGACTGGTCGACCTCGCGCCTGCGCAATTACCAGCTGGACGGTGAAGTCAGCTTCCCGACCACGCTGGGCGGTGCCGAGAACATCTGGACGGCGGGCTTTGAATACCTCGACAGCCGCCTGACCGATCCGTACTCGATGAGCCAGTCCAGCAGCAGCGGGGGCGGCTTCCCGGGCCTGTCGGCTGATCGCGCGCGAGGCAAGGCCGATGCGCAGACCACCGCCGTGTTCGTCGAAGACAACATCTACCTCGGTGAGCGCTGGATCGTTACCCCGGGCCTGCGTTTCGACCACCACAGCCAGTTCGGCAACAACACCAGCCCCAGCCTCAACGCGCAGTTCCGCATCAACAGCGACTGGGTGGTGAAGGGTGGTATCGCGCGTGCGTTCAAGGCACCGAACCTGTACCAGTCGAATCCGGATTATCTGTACTACACCCGTGGCAACGGTTGCCCGAATGCACTGCCGAGTCTGGGTGCCGGCTGTTACATGCGCGGCAACGCGGACCTGAAGGCGGAAACCAGCCTGAACAAGGAAATGGGCATCGAGTGGGCGCCGCAGAGTGGCTGGCAGGCGTCGCTGACCTACTTCCACAACGATTACAAGGACAAGATCCAGGCCGGCTACGACCAGATCGGCCTGACCGCCGATGGCCGCGGCCGCATCTTCCGCTGGGAGAACGCACCGAAGGCGATCGTGCAGGGGCTGGAAGGCAACCTGGTGATCCCGCTGCTGGGCGAGCAGGGCAGCCGACTGAAGTGGAGCAACAACTTCACCTACATGGTCGAGAACGAGAACAAGACCACGCGCCAGCCGCTGTCGGTGATCCCGAAGTACACCATCAACACCATGCTGGACTGGCAGGCCACCGACAAGCTGTCGCTGCTGCTGACCGGTACGTTCTACGGCAAGCAGGAACCGGCTACCACCAACATCAACAACGATCCGCGCTGCACCGGCACGTGCGATCCGTTGATCGCACTGCAGGACCGCGGTGCCTACAACATCTGGGGCGTAAGCGCGCGCTACAAGGTGACCGACACGGTCAGCTTCGGCTTCGGTGTGAACAACCTGGCCGACAAGCGCCTGTTCCGCGAGGCCAACAGCAGTGATGCTGGTGCGGCGACCTATAACGAGCCGGGCCGCGCGTACTGGGCCAGCCTGCGCTTCGGGTTCTGACCCCAGGCCGGCGTCGTTCGGCTGCGCTCGCCAGGCATGGCTTGGCGCTACCCCGGTAGCGCCGGGCCATGCCTGGCGTCATCGGTGGGGCGTGGATTCTGCAATGTTATAAACACCGTGATAGTTTCCCCACGGCCGCCAGCGTAGCCTGCCTCCATCGCAAAGGAGCTGTTGCCATGGGCCACGACCACGACCACCTGCCGTCCGAGATCCGCCACGAGAAACCCTTGTGGTGGGCACTCGGCCTGACCTCACCTTCCTCGTCGTCGAGGTGGTGGGCGCGTTCTGGACCAACAGCCTGGCGCTGCTGTCCGACGCGGCGCACATGGCCACCGATGCACTGGCGCTGATGATCGCGCTGATCGCGGTGCGGCTGAGCCGGCGCCCGCCGGATGCGCGCCGCACCTACGGCTATGCGCGCCTGGAAGCGCTTGGCGCGATGATCAACGGCGCGATGCTGTTCGTGGTTGCCGGCTACATCCTGTGGGAAGCTGTCGGGCGCTTCAGCAAGCCGCAGGAGATCGCCTCCACTGGCATGCTGGTGATCGCCTCGGTCGGCCTGGTCATCAACCTGATCTCGATGCGCCTGCTGCAGGCCGGCAGCGGCGAGAGCCTCAACGTGAAGGGCGCCTACCTGGAAGTGTGGGCCGACATGCTCGGCTCGGTGGCGGTGATCGCCGGTGCGGTGCTGATCCATTTCACCGGATGGAAGCCGATCGACCCGATCCTGGCGGTGCTGATCGGCCTGTGGGTGCTGCCGCGCACCTGGGTGCTGATGCGCGAGGCGATCAACGTGCTGCTGGAAGGCGTGCCCAAGGGCATGGACGTGGCCAAGGTGCGCGACAGCCTTTCGGGGCACGACGCGGTACTCGATGTGCATGACCTGCATGTGTGGGCGCTGGCCTCCAGCACGCCTGCGCTGACCGCGCACATCGTGATGCGCGACGGCACCGACGCCGATGCGCTGCGCCGTGAGCTGGGTGGTCGCCTGCATGATGATTTCGGCATCGAGCATGTGACGTTGCAGATCGAGGCCGACCACTGCGGCGAAGCCTGCGGTGAGCCGGCGCCGGTGAAGGGCGGCGAGCACGAGGGCCATGAGGGTCACGACCATGGCGAGGATGCGCAGGGCCATCGTGGCCACGTGCATCGTTGAACCTGATTAGCACGATGCTTCAGCGCGGTCGCAGCTGTTGAGAAGGGCGAGGTACAGGATGGTGATCTCACTCTCGGGAGATCCTCCAATGGCCATGAATCAGGTGCAGTTCCAGAGCGGCCTGTCGTTGCCAGCGTTCTTGAAGCGCTACGGCAGTGAGGCGCAGTGCGAGCAGGCGCTGCAACAGGCACGCTGGCCCAATGGCTTTGTTTGTCCGCGCTGCCAGGCCACGGCGTTCACGCAGTTTGTCTGGTGCGGGCACAGGTATTGGCAGTGCGTGGCCTGCCGCCGGCAGACCAGTCTGCGCTCGGGGACGTTGATGGAGCAGAGCAAGCTGCCGCTTCGCACCTGGTTGCTGGCGATGTATCTGTTGGGCCAGAGCAAGACCAACCTGTCTGCACTGGAATTGATGAGGCATCTGGGCGTGAGCTATCCGGCCGCGTGGCGGATGAAGCACAAGCTGATGCAGGCCATGGCCGAGCGTGAGGCCAAACGCCGGCTGGGTGGCGTGGTCCAACTGGACGATGCCTATCTGGGCGGAGAACGTAACGGCGGCAAGGCCGGACGCGGCTCAGAGAACAAGCGCCCTTTTGTGATTGCCGTGGAGACCACTGATGATGGCCGCCCATTGCATGCGGTGATAGATCCCGTTGCGACCTTCAGCAAGGCCGCATTGGCACAATGGGCCGCCCGGCGGTTGC